>JBGSBQ010000040.1:0-14119 GCA_041730475.1 Sphingomonadaceae bacterium | reverse complement strand
GTCAGACCCGCCGGGTCTGACCCCGGCTTTGCGTCGGTGGGGTTTGCCAGCAGATCTGCGCCTTAACTTAGCGGCATCAGGCTCAGGCGGGGAAGTGGCCGGGAGGAGCTGGCTTGAATATTGCTTTTTGTCATTTCTCTTTCTTACCGGAATAGATATGACCATGCTCACCACCCGTAGTGAGGTCAGCCATTCACTCCGTCGCTTGCTGCCACACATGCTGCAGGTGACTGAGAATCGCGAGACCCTGAAATCCCTGGAGTCAGTCTGGGACGTGCTGAACCTGTTGGGCCAACTGTCCGGCACCACCACCGAAATGGGGGATACCAAGGCGGCCTTTGCCAGCCTGACGGCCAGCCTGCTGCATAACCTGTCGCTCACCACCTACAACAATCGCGTGCAGCAACTGGCGGCGCCGGCCCAGGTGGCGATCGATATTCTGGTGCGCAACTTGTATGAACGCACCGCCGACATCGGCTTCCTGGCGCTGGACGACGCCCTGCGCGACTTCGCCGCCGCCGCCATGCGCGGCGCCGCGCCCGAGCGTGCCGTACTGGCGACCCGCCTGCAAGCCTACGTACGCAGGTACACGGTGTACCGCGACGTGATTCTGGTAGCGCCAGACGGGGAAGTGCTGGCGCGCCTGCCGGATGGTCCGCAGGTTGCGCTGGTGCGCGATCCGCTGCTGGCCGAGGTGCTGGCCAGCAGCGCGCCTTATGTCGAGGCCACGGTCTGCAGCGATATGTTCCCGGGCGAGTCGCGCAACCTGCTGTACGGTACGCGGGTACTGGATGAAAACGGGACGGTGCTGGGCGCGCTGTTCCTGTGCTTCGATTTTGAAAACGAGACGGCACGTATCTTCGACGGTCTGCGCCGCAGCGGCGACTGGAGCGTGATCACGCTGCTCGATCAGGATAACCGGGTCATCGCCAGCAGCGATCCCTACCAGATCATGCCGGGCGCGCTGGTCGATGCGCCGTATGGGGATGGCCAGTTGATGCGTTTCGCCGGCGCCAATTACCTGGCCGCGCGCCAGCCGGCGCAGGGCTTTCAAGGGTATATGGGACCACCCGGCTGGAGTGCGCTGGTGCTGGTGCCGCTGGAAATGGCGTTCGAACTGGACGATGATGGCGCTGGCGCCAGCACCGGCAGCAGTGCCGAGCCTGCGCTGGTGCGCGCCATCCTGCGCAGCGGCACCGCGTTTCCAGCGGCGCTGCAGGCGATTCCGGCGCAGGCCGATGCGATTCAGCGGGAATTGAATCGCTCGGTGTGGAATGCCAACATCCGTCAGGGCGCAGCCAGCCACGCTGCGCTGAATCCGGCGTTCTCCCGGGTGCTGCTGGCCGAAATCGTGCGCACCGGCACCCGCATGAAAGAGGTGTTCACGCGCTCGATTAATGAACTGCAGACCATGACGGTCAGCTCCCGGTTGCTGGACTGCCAGTTCCTGGCCGCGCTGGCGATGGATATCCTGGACCGCACCCTGTACGAGCGCGCCAACGACTGCCGCTGGTGGGCGCTCGATCCATTGTTGCGCGGCCTGCTGGATGATCGCAATGCGCAGCAGCGCAGCGTGCTGCTGTCGGAGCGGCTGGGCGCCATCAACGCCCTGTACACGGTGTATGACAGCCTGCTGCTGTTCGATACTGAAGGCGTGGTGGTGGCGGCCTCCAAGCCTGCGCTGGGCGCATCGATAGGGCAACGGCTGGAAGCGCCATGGTGCGCGCGGGCGCTGGCGCTGCCCGAGGAAAGCTATGTCGTGTCCGAATTCGTGGTGGATGCCCTGTATGGCAACCGTCCGACCTATATCTACAGCGCGGCGTTGCGCAATGACGCCGGCAAGATCATCGGCGGCATCGCCGCCGTGTTCGACAGTGCGCCGCAGCTGCATGCCGTGCTGTCGTCGGCGCTGCCGCAATCGGCCGATGCCTTCGTCATGTTCATCGACGCCGACAACAACGTGGTCGCCTCGACCGATGCGACGCGCCAGCCCGGCAGCAAGGCGCGGCTGCCGGCCGCGCTGCGGACCGCTGCACTGGCTGGCGGCGCCGCGCAATTAATCGAACTGGATGATCAGGTGCTGGCGGTGGGGGCGCACCCGTCGTCCGGTTACCGTGAATATCGCGGTACCGAGGGCCAGTCCGGGCAGCGCTTGCTGGCGCTGGTCTGCGTGCCGCTGGGCGCAGCCAGTGCTGGCGCCGGGGACGACGAGGTCGAGCTGGCGCCAGCGGCCAGTGCACCGGCCTTGCCCGCCAATGTGCCGACGGTGGATATTGCCAGCTTCTATGTCGGCCATTATCTGCTGGGCGTACCGGCGGCATCGGTGGTCGAGGCGATACCATTCGGCGGTTTTGTGCGGCTGCCGAATGCATCGGAAAAAGTCTGCGGCGCCGCCATCTATCAAGGCAGCACCATGCTGATTTACGACCTGCACCAGGCGCTCGGCGTGCGCCCGCGCGGACGGCGCGAGGACATGCTGACCGTGGTGCTGCGCAGCGCTGCCGGGCGCCCGTTCGGCGTGCTGGTGGAGCGGCTGGGCGCGATCCCGGCCGTGCCGGAGCAGGACATCGCGCCGGTCAGCAGCGTCTTCGTCGGCATCACCCCGGTGCTGGCCTCGGTGGTCAAATCGCGCCAGCAAGACAGCGGGCCGATGCTGACCCTGCTGGCCGTCGAGCACATGGTGGCGATGCTGAACCAGCCATCCAGCGAGCGCAGCGCCGCCTAAGGCCCGGCCGTGCGTCGTTGCCGCGCAGGCGGGAACCCATAGACATCATGCGTCGGCGCAGCGCATGACGTCCCGGCGCCGCTTCAGGCCGCGGCACCCATCACTGCCACTATCCAGTCGACGAACACCCGCACCCGTGGCGACAACTGGCGCTGATGCGGATACAACACCGAAACCGGCATCGGCGCCGGTCGCCAATCGGCCAGCACCTCGCGCAGCGTGCCATCGGCCAGCAGTGCGGCCACATGGTAGCGTGGCAGCTGTATCAGCCCAAGGCCGCTGGCGCAGCAGGCCGCATAGGCTTCGGCACTGCTGACGGCCACCGAGCCCTCCAGCGTCACGCTGTGAACCTTGCCGTCCACCAGGAACTCGAACGGATAGCGCTTGCCGCTGGACGGCGCGAAGAAGTTGACGGCCCGATGTCCTGCCAGATCGGCCAGCGTCAGCGGCGTGCCATATTGCTCCAGATAGCCGGCGCTGGCGCAGGTCAGCTGCTGCAGCGTGGCCACGCGCCGCGCCACCATGCTGGAATCGGGCAGTTCGCCAACCCGCAGCACGCAGTCGACGCCGTCGCGCACCAGATCAACCAGGCGGTCGCCCATGCCGATTTCCAGTTCCAGTTGCGGATAGCGTTCGAAAAATTCGGCCAGCCGTGGCAGCACGTAATGCTGCGCCAGTGTGCCTTGCAGGTCGACCCGCAGCTTGCCGCGCGGCGCCACGCCGCTGGTGCCGAAGCCGGCCTCGGTTTCCTCGACATCGGCCAGAATCCGCACGCAACGCTCGTAATAAGCCTGGCCATCGAGTGTGGTGCTGACGTGGCGCGTGGTCCGTTGCAGCAGCTGCACGCCGAGCCGCGCTTCCAGCTGTTTGATGGTGTAAGTCGCCGTGGCGGCCGGCAGGTGCAGGTCGTCGGCGGCCTTGCTGAAGCTGCCCAATTCAACGATGCGCGTGAAAATGCGCATCGCATTGAAGCGGTCCATCATTGACCCTTCCAGCTGACCAGCCCCGCGATCGCCAGCCGCTCGAAATGGGTGGCTACCAGCGCCGCAGACAGCGGCGCGTAGCGGCCCGTCAGGATGTCGCGGATCTCGGACACGCTGCGCTGGCCGTCGGCCAGATTCATGGCCTCGTACAGCATCAGCTCGACGTCGCCGCTGGCGTCGGGCAGGGCCGGCAGGGTTGCCGGGTCGATGTTGCGTGTGGCCAGCGTGGCCGCCAGATGGTCGTAGTAATAGACGCTGAGTGGGCCGCGGATGCTGGCCGCCGGCACTGGCACGCGTCGGTCAGGCGTGGTCTCGGCCGGCAGCGCGACCGCGCTGCGTTTCAGCTGTTCGAGCAGGGGCCGGGTGGCGGCTGCCGTTGCTGGCCAGCGCCGTTGCAGCGATTGCAGCCGCGCCGCCTGCATCGCCAGTGCTTCGCGCACCGCCAGTGCGCCGTCGCGTGGCTGCTCGCTGAGCGCCATGCGCAGGCGAGCTTGCGCCAGTTCCTGTTCGCCGCCGTAGCGCGTCACGGCCAGCAGGCGCGGCGCCTCGCTGTCGGGCAGCGCCGCCAGCGTGTAGGCGATGCCGGCGCCCAGATAGGTGACCCGTCCCAGCTTGGTCGCGTCGAGGTTTTCCGGCTGGTCCTTGTTGGTGTGGATGGTGGTGTCGGGCCAGTCGTGGAAGTACAGCATCGGCACGCCCCAGCCAGCCGACTGGAAGACTTCATGGTCGCTGCCCAGTTCCACGTCGCGCAGATCGGCGACGAAAACATCGCGCGATGCGCCCGCCGTGGCAAAACCGGCGTAGCCGTCGCCGCCGCGTTCGGCGTAGCGCGCCGAGGCATCGGTGACCTGCCTGAAGAACGCTTGCCCGATGTCGTTCAGCACATGCGGCTGCGTTTGGGCGGTGCGCGACAGGTGGAAGGTGCTGTGGGTCGCGCCCAGCAGCGCGCCGACCATGTCCATGTGGATGCCGCCGACGATGCGGCCCTGCAGTTCCGGATGGCGTGCCAGCCACGCTTGCGAACCGGCGATTTCCGGCGTCCACAGGAAGCGTATCGTCAGCCGGGGGCGCGCAATCGCACCGGACTGGATGGCCTGATTCAGCGTGCGCGCCACCTGCAGGATGGCGGCGCTGCCGGAAGCATTGTCGTTGGCGCCGGCCGACTGGTGACACAGGTGCGCGGTCAGCACCACCTCGCCGGCGGCGGGATCGGTGCCGGGGATGGTGGCTGAGACCACGTCAAAGGCGGCCGGCGCCATCTGCGCGCGCACCACGGCGCGCAGCGTGATGCGTTCGGCGGCCGCCAGACGGCTGCGGTAGCCATTAGCCTGCCGCTTGGACAGCATGAAGGCAAAGCGGTTGCTGGTCTGGTAGGGCGACAGATGGCCCCAGCGCACCAGATCGGGATCGTCGCCGGACCAGGCCGTGGTCTGGTTCGGGTAGTCGGACAGGATGCCGAGTGCACCGCGTTCTTCCACCGCCAGTTTGTGCACCAGTGCCAGCGGGCCGCTGGCCAGTACCAGCTTGCCCTTGACGTCGCGGCCCTGATAATCGGCGGCGGTGGCACCGTTGCCAACGCTGATCAGGTCCGCCGTCAGGTCGGCGTCCTGACTGTAATCGGCCAGTGCCACCGGCAGTTGCGGGAAGCGCGCCACCGGCCGCGCTGAGGGGCCGACTTCATCGAGGCGGGCGTCCTGCGGGTTCCAGCCCAGGTAGCTGCGGAAGTGGCCATACAGTGTGCTGCCGTCGGCGGGGAAGTGTTCGACCGTGGCGTCGCTCATGCCGCTGGCGCGGGCTTGCTGCTGCATCCACTGCGCGGCGGCGGCATAGCCGGGCGAGCCGTGCACACGGTGAAAGCGGCCCAGCGTGCGCACGCTCTCCAGCGCGGCCTGACCGTCGACCGCTGCGTGGATTGCCTCCGGCACCGCGTCGGGCCAGAACGGGATCGCACGTTGCGCGGCAGCGTTGCCGCAGCAGGCGGCGAGGACGGCGGCGAACAAGGGAAGCTTGGACAAGGTGGACTCCTGATCGGCATGGGTGGATGACCGCCACATACTGTCACAGCGCGGAGGCGCATGCAACGCTTGCGTGACGCTGCCGGCGCCCCGGATTTTGCATTCTGTCGCCGCTGGTGTCGCTTTGTCGCATTCTGGCTGCGCGCGCCGCCGGCCTTGGGCATGCTTGCGTTTTTTATCACACTCATCACCATGTTCAGACTTTCACTCACCATGGCGTTGCGCGACTGGCGTGCCGGCGAGTTGCGCTTCCTGCTGGCGGCGCTGACGCTGTCAGTGGCTGCGCTGTCGACCGTGAACTTTTTCGTCGACCGCCTCAGCATCGGTTTCGAGCGCGACGCGCATCAGGTGCTGGCCGCCGATCTGCTGCTCGACTCGGACCTGCGGCTTGGTCCTGAGTGGCGTGCTGAGGCCAGCCGGCGCGGCTTGCGCAGCGCCGACACGGTAACCATGCTGACCATGGCCAGTGTGGTGGGGCAGGATGCCTCCAGCACCTCGACCATGGTGGCCCTGAAAGCCGTCAGCGACGACTATCCGCTGCGTGGCCACGTCAAGCTGCGCGGGCAGGGTGCCGGCGCGACCGATGTCAATGCGCCCGGCGCACCCTTGCCCGGTACCGTGTGGATAGACGGCGCGCTGCAGGCCAGCATGAAGCTGCAGCCCGGCGCCATGCTGCATATTGGCGAGACGGCGCTGAAGGTCAGCGCCGTGATCGCCGCCGAACCGGATGCCGCCGCCAGTTATGCGGCGATCGCACCACGCGTGATGATGTCCAGTGCCGATTTGCCGGCCACCCAGTTGCTGCAGCAGCACGCGCTGGCCACCCATCGCTGGCTGCTGGCGGGCGACGCGACGCAGGTCAGCGCCTTTGAGCAGTGGCTGCGGGTCCGCATCGCGGCCCAGCCGCACCAGGCCGTGCATATTGAAACGCTGGCGGCGCGGCGCGGCGAACGGCGCTCCACGCTCGATCAGGCGCAGCAATTTTTAGCGCTGGTTGGCCTGATGACGGCGCTGCTGTCGAGTGTGGCCGTGGCGATGGCGGCGCGGCGTTTCATGCAGCGCCACCATGAGGCGTGTGCTGTGCTGCGTGCGCTCGGTATGCGGCACGGCCAGCTGGCCCGGATGTTTCTGCTCGAATTTCTGCTGGTTGGACTGGCCGCCAGCGTGGCTGGCGTGGCACTCGGTTTTGGCGCCCACTTCGTGCTACTGGAATGGCTTGGCAAGCTGATGGCGACCGAACTGCCGGCGCCGCGTTGGCAGCCAGCGCTGCAAGGCGTCGCCACCGGACTGGTGCTGCTGCTCGGCTTTGCACTGCCGCCGTTGTTGCAACTGCGCGACCTGTCACAAGTGCGCTTGCTGCGCGATGAGGCCGAAGCACCGCAGGCACGCACGCTGGCCAGCTACGTGGCTGGCCTGCTGCTGTTCACGGGCTTGCTGATCTGGCAGACCGGCGATACGGTGCTCGGTCTGGGCGCGGCCGGCGGTTTCCTGCTTGGCGGCCTGCTATTTGCGCTGGTGGCGTGGCTGGCGTTGCAGGGATTGCGGCGCTTGCGCGGCCTGCTGACGCATGCGGCGTGGCGCTTTGCCATCACTGACCTGCAACGCCGGCCACTGGCCAGCATCGTGCAGGTAGTGGCGCTGGCGCTGGGCCTGACCGCCTTGTTGCTGCTGACCGTGGTGCGCAGCGACCTGCTGGCGTCGTGGCAGCGCGCCACGCCCGCCGATGCGCCTAACCATTTCATCATCAATATCCAGCCTGACCAGCAGCGCGCCATCAGTGAGTTGCTGCGCGCGGTCGGCGCGCCGGCGCTGCACCCGCAGACGCGGGCCCGCCTGACCCACGTAAATGGCCAGCCGGCACTGGAGTTCCTTGCGACTGCGCCCGGCGGAGCAGGGCGGCAGATCGAGCCGCGCGCCCGCGAGCTGGTGGAGCGCGAGCTGGACCTCGGTCAGGCCGTGACGCTGCCAGCGGCCGACACACTGCTCGCCGGCCAGTGGTATGGCGACCAGCCGTATGCCGATTCGGCGGCCCGCATCTACGCCACCTCGATGGCGGAGGCGATGGCCGAGATCCTGCATCTGAAGCTGGGTGATCGACTGCGCTTCGACGTTGCCGGCGAAGTGCTGGAACTCCAAGTGACCAGCACGCGCAAGATCGACTGGCGCGCGCGTCAGGTCAGCGACGTCTTCGTGCTGCACCCGCAGGCCATGCGCGGACTGCCGTACACGCTGTCGGTGGCAGCGCATGTGCCGGCCAGCGATGTGCTGTTTGCCAGCCGCCTGTCGCAGGCCTTTCCCAACCTGACCGTTTTTAATGTCAGCGCATTTTTGAAACAGTTACAGGCTTCGCTGGAGCAGGCCGTGGCGGCGATCGAATTTCTGTTCGCCTTCACGCTGGCCGCTGGCGTGTTTGTGCTGTACGCTGCGCTGGCGGGCACGCTGGATGCGCGCACCCGGCAGGCCGCGCTGTTGCGGGCGCTGGGGGCCACGCGGCGCCAGCTGTCGCAGGCGTTGCGCATCGAACTGGCGCTGACCGGCATGCTGGCCGGTGCGCTGGCCGCTGCTGGCGCCAGTCTGGCCAGCTGGGTGCTGGCCAGCTTCGTGTTCCATGTTGAATGGAGCTGGTCGCCGCTGCTGTGGTGCAGCGGCCTGCTGGTCGGTGCGGTCTGCGCGCTGGCCGGCGGCTGGATCGGACTACGCCACGTATTGAATCAACCCCCGCTGCAAAGCCTGCGCCAATAAAGGACTGATATGAGTACCATCAACTTCGCCGCCGCCCAGGCGCTTCCCGCCGCGCAGCCGCGCCAGACTGCCATCGCCGTACGCCAGCTGGGCAAACGCGTGGCCGACGCCACCGGCGAGCTGACCATCCTGCACGACATCGACTTCAGCGTGCAGGCTGGCGAAACGCTGGCGCTGGTCGGCGCCTCCGGTTCCGGCAAATCGACGCTGCTGGGCATTCTGGCCGGGCTGGATCTGCCCAGCAGCGGCACCGTGGAACTGCTGGGCTCCGACATCTTCCAGCTTGACGAGGATGGCCGCGCCATCTTCCGCCAGCAGCATGTGGGCTTTGTGTTCCAGTCGTTCCAGCTACTGGCGCACCTGACGGCGCTGGAAAACGTGATGCTGCCGCTCGAGCTGCGTGGCGATCCGCGCGCCAAAGAGAAAGCGGCGCAGATGCTGGAACGGGTAGGGCTGGGTAGCCGTCTGCGCCACTATCCCAAGTATCTGTCGGGCGGCGAGCAGCAGCGCGTGGCGCTGGCTCGCGCCTTCGTCTGCGAACCGGCACTGCTGCTGGCCGACGAGCCGCCTGGTAGCCTCGATGCCGCCTCCGGCGCTGCCGTGATCGCGCTGATGTTTGAACTGAACCGCGAGTTCGGCTCAACGCTGGTGCTGGTGACGCACGACCTGTCGATCGCGGCCCGTTGCGGCCGCACCCTGACCATGAGTGCCGGCCGTTTGCGCCCGCACATTCCATCCTGAAGGAACTACGATGCGCTTGCGTTACACCCTGTTACTTACCCTGCTGGCCGTCGGCAGCCATGCGGCCCACGCCGACGGCCAGTCCGATCTGAAGTCGGCGTTACAACGCTTGCAGGCGGTGACGCCGCTGAAGGCGACGCTGGATACCCGCACCCTGCATCGCAATGGCGAGGGCAAGGACGTGATTGAAACCAGTGGCCACGCCAGCGTCGCGATTGAAGACAGTGCGCGCGGTTTGCAGCTGTCGTATGGCACCGAGATGCTGGCACGCATGGATGCCGAGGCGCTGGCGCTGGCGCGTAATCCGAACGCCAAGGCGCCGACACTGACGGCGGCACGGGAGTTCAGTCCGAATGAGTTGCGGCCCATGATCGCGGCCGCCGGCACCTTGGCGCGCACGCTGGAACGCGCCGTGTTCAAGGCCGAAAAAGCCGATACCTATCAGGGCAAGCCGGCCCGCCTGCTGTCGTATGAGATCGGGGTTGAGACGCTGAGCGAACGGGAACGCAAGTACGTCAAGGATTTCGACGGCCGCCTGTCGGTGTGGATTGCGGCCGACGGCACGCCGCTGGCCAGCCGCATCACGCAAAACGCCCACGGCCGCGCTTTCGTGGTGGTCAGCTTCGACGCCAAGGCCGACGAGCAGAACGTCTATGGCGTCGCCGGTGAACGGCTGGTGACGCTGCGTCAGGAGATCAACAACAGCTCCGGCGGCATGGGCGAGCGCGGCGAGCAGAAAGTGATCAAGACGCTGCAGCTGTAAGGCGCCGTCAGCGGCTAATGCTGCAAAGTTAAGGCGCAGATCGGCTGGCAAACCCCGCAGACGGAAAGCCGGGTTCAGACCCTAATGCCGTTAAGTTAAACCGCAGATCTGCTGGCAAACCCCACCGACGCAAAGCCGGGGTCAGACCCGGCGGGTCTGACCCCAGGTCTCGTTCTGGGGGGCAAGCGCACGCTATGGCACTTTAACTTAGCGGCATTACCGTCAGCGGCCGGCGTGCGCCTTCAGCACCAGCATGTAGAACAGCGCACCGAGGATCAGTACACCGGCCACGCTGGACAGCAGCAGCTGGCTCTTGCCGCTTTGCAGGCGGGCGCGCAGGTCGATCGGACGCGCCAGCAGGAAGCCGATCGCCAGTCCGCCCAGCAGTCCGCCGATATGGGCGCCGTTGTCCACGCCCGGCAGGATGAAGCCGCTGACCAGATTGAAGCCGACGAAGGCCACGGTACTGGAACGGTGTTCCAGTGCCACGCTGCGCGGGATGGCGTTGTCGGAACTGAGCAGGAAGGCCAGCAGGCCGCCGAACACGCCGAAGATGGCGCCCGAGGCGCCGGCGCTGTTGGCGGCTGGATGCCACAGGATGCTGACCATGCTGCCGCACAGCCCGGAGAACAGGTAGAGCACGAGGAAATGCGCGCTGCCATACATGCGTTCCACGGTGCGGCCGGTCTGGTACAGCGCCGCCATGTTGAGGGCGATGTGCAACAGGCCGAAATGGATGAAGATGGAGGTGAACAAGCGCCACCACTGGCCGCTCATGGTCAGCCGTCCGAGATTGGAACCGAAGCGTACCGCGACCACGCCATCGTGCGATAGCAGGCCGGCGCCAGCCACCAGCATGGCGACGAACACCAGCAGATTCAGCGCGACCAGCGTGGTGGTCACCGGAGTGCGCGCAGGCAGCTGGTCCATGCGGTTGTAGAAGTCTTCGCGTTCGAGCTCGGATTTGGTCAGTGTCATAGGTGCTTACAGGAGGCCCAAGTAAATATGGCCGTCTCGAAGGACGGCCACACGCTGCGGAGCTAGTGCGCGATTAAGCGAAGTTAGCGGCCGCGAATTCCCAGTTAGCCAGCGCGAAGAAGTTTTCGACGTATTTGGCGCGCAGGTTGCGGTAGTCGACGTAGTAAGCGTGTTCCCACAGGTCGCAGGTGATCAGCGCGGTGTCGGCGGTGGTCAGCGGGGTCGCAGCGTTCGAGGTGTTGACGATGTCAACGGTGCCGTCGGCCTTTTTAACCAGCCAGGTCCAGCTCGAACCGAAGTTGCCGATGCAGGCCTTGGTGAATTCTTCCTTGAACTTGTCGAACGAACCCCATTTGGCGTTGATCGCGTCGCCCAGCGCGCCGCTTGGTGCTGCGCTGCCGCCTGGTTTCAGGCCGTTCCAGTAGAAGGTGTGGTTCCATACCTGGGCCGAGTTGTTGAACACGCCGCCGGACGATTTCTTGATGATCTCTTCGAGCGACAGGGCTTCGAATTCGGTGCCCTTGATCAGGTTGTTCAGATTGGTGACATACGCTTGGTGATGCTTACCGTAGTGGTATTCCAGCGTTTCTTTCGAGATGTGTGGCGCCAGGGCGTCCAGTGCATACGGCAGGGATGGCAGGGTATGTTCCATGGTGATTTCCTTGGTTGGTTTAACTGGTGGGTGTAAATCAGGAGGTGATTTTTGCCGAAACGACCCCCATTGTAAAGCGGAAGTGGCAAGCTTGCTGGAATCGCACCGGCGTGCCGGGCTCAGCGCACCCGCCGCGTGGTTTCGCGCACCACCAGTTCCAGCGGCGGAATCTCGCTCTCGGCGGCCTCGCCATTGATCAGGCGCAGCAGCGCATGGGTGGCGATGCGGCCGATGTCATACAGCGGCTGGCGGATCGTGGTCAGCGGCGGCGTGGTATACGAGGAACCGGGCAAATCATCGAAGCCGACCAGCGAGATATCGTCCGGCACCCGGATCCCCTTGCGGTACAGGGCCAGCCGCGCGCCATACGCGCTCAGGTCATTGGCGGCGAACACGGCCGAGAACTGCTGGTGGGTGTCGAACAGGTGGTTCATGGCCAGCATGCCGCTCGCTTCGTGGTAATTACCTTCCACGATCAGCTTGGGATCGAGCGCGATATTCGCTTCGCGCAGGGCGCGGGTATAGCCGGCCAGTCGTTCGCAGGCATCGTTGTTGTTGGCCGGCCCCGAGATGAAGGCGATGTTGCGGTGGCCCAGTTCGAGCAGGTGGCGCACCGCCAGGCAGGCGCCGTGCTCGTTATCGAGCTTGAAGCCGAGCGCATTGCGCGTGTGCAGGGCGCGGCCGGTGGAGACGATCGGACGCTGGCTCGAGAAATTCAGCACCGTATCGTCGGCCATGCGGCCCGACAGCAGGATGATGCCGTCGACTTTGCGCGCCAGCAGCAGCCGGATGCGGTCCGCTTCCTCTTCCGCATTCCAGTGGCCGGACACGATCACGGACGCATAGCCGGTGCCTTTCAGACCATCGTCGACGCCGCGCAGCGTTTCATCGAAGAAGGGCGACGAAATATCCTGCACCACGCTGCCGATGGTCCTCGAGCGGCCTTTTTTCAGGCCCTGTGCCATCTGGTTGGGGGCGAAATTCATCTGCGCAATGGCGGCCAGCACGGCCTGGCGCTTGTCGTCGGAGACGCGCGCCGTACCATTCAGGATGCGCGACACGGTACTGGGCGACACTCCCGCTTCACGTGCAACGTCCAGCAAAGTCGAAGGCGAGGAGGAGGGGGAAGTGTCAGCCAAGATCGGTTCCTGTATGTGTTTTGAAAACCTTTTCGCCGGAAGATTACCATAATTTGTAACATTTACCGCCAAAAACGCCGCAACTTCCACATTGACAGCCTGCGGCATCCGGGTTTTAATGAAAAGCGCTTCTGAAAACGTTTTCATGGCGCAGCTGCAAGGGCTGCGCGACATATAATCCGGAAGCAGGAGACGAGAGGAACATATGAAACGCGAATCTTTTTCGCACTACAGCAGCGGCCCGCGCTTGTTGGCTGACATCGGCGGTGCCGGCGCCACTTTCGGGCTGGAGACGGCGCCGAACCAGATCGAAGCGGTGTGGGTGGCGCAGTGCGATGCCTATCCGACGCTGGGGGCGGCCATCGTGCACTACCTGTCGCAACCGGCCACGGTGGCGGCGGGCGGCTATCAGGCCCGCTTTGCCGGCATCGCGATCGCCAATCCGATTGATGGCGACTGGGTCACGATGACCAATCATCACTGGTCGTTTTCAATCGAGGCCGTGTGCTCGCAGTTCAGCCTGAAATCGCTGGTGGTGGTGAACGACTTTACTGCGCTGGCCAGCGCCTTGCCGTATCTGCCAGCCGAGCATAAACGCCAGATCGGCGGCGGGGTGGCGCGCAGCGGCGCGACCATCGGGCTGGTCGGTGCTGACGCCGGACTGGGCGTGTCGGCGCTGGTGCCGGCTGGCGAGCGCTGGATTGCCATCGACAGCGAGGGCGGGCACAGCACCTTTGCGCCGATGAGCGAACGCGAGATCGATATCCTGCGCTATGCGCGGCGCCACCATGAACATGTGTCGAGCGAGCGGCTGGTGTCCGGCATCGGCATGGTGCTGGTGTACCGCGCACTGGCCGAGCGGGCCCGGGTTGAAGCGGATAATTTCAGCAGTGATGACATTGTTTCGCGCGGCCTGCGCGGTACCTGTGCGTTGTGCGTGGAAACGCTGGAAACCTTCTGCGAGATGCTGGGCACGGTGGCCGGGAATGTGGCGCTGACGCTGGGCGCCAAGGGCGGGATCTATCTGGGCGGACGCATCGTGGCGCAGATGGGCAGCTTTATCGAGCAAATCGGTTTCCGCGCGCGCTTCGAGCAGAAGGGCCGTTTGGCCGATTATGTGTCGCACATCCCGACCTTCATCATCACCGAACAATATCCGACTCTGATCGGTATGTCGGCGATGCTGTCCGCTGAATAGCTCCGACCCGCCCCGTCATTCCCGCGCAGGCGGGAATCCATGCTGAGCCTCTGACGATGTGGTGTATAGGTTCCCGCCTGCGCGGGAACGACACCTAATCTAGCGTCGCTTGTACCGACTCCACGCCGATTTGCGCGCTGCCCTCGGCCAGCCGCAGCGTGACTGTGCTGCGTGGCTTCAGTT
>JBGSBQ010000039.1:0-14287 GCA_041730475.1 Sphingomonadaceae bacterium | reverse complement strand
CATCATGGTCGCGCGGATCGCGCTGCTGCGCGGCCTGGCCCTTGGCGGACGGCAGGCGGAAGCGTTTGGCGAGGCCGGTCACTTCGATCATAGACGTGGTCCCGTATAAAAGATTTCAAGAGTAGCATGTAAAAATTCTGGCCTGCAAGGCACAAAACGCAATAGTGTTTGCTATAGTCGAAACATGACACCGCAGATACAGGAAAACATCCTTGCCGTGACACGCTGTGGCGTGAGCAAGAGCGAAGCGACCGGCTTCTTCCGGGTGGCGCTGGGCCTGCATTATCTGGCCGGGCTGATGACCAAGGAGACGCTGGATTTCAAGCGCCTCGACCGCGAATACAACCGCTTCATTTACCACGCGATAGGTGGCGGGCACAGCATCACCAGCGTGCTGCAATACATGAGTGGCGAGAAGGTGGTGCCGGTGGTGGAGTCGCCGCGCTTCCTGCGTGCGTTTGCCGAGCACTGCGCGGCGGTGCCGGTGGAGACCATCCCTTTCCTGCTGGGGCTGAATTTGGGCGTGGCCAAGGACCTTTCCAAAATCGATGTGCGGGGGCCGGTGGCCGACTATATCGAACGCCAGCGTCAGCTGCGCGAAGAAGGCGACGCCAACTGAACCGGGGCAATCCCAACTAGCGCACAAACGGCGCGCGCCAGCGGCGATATAATCGGTGTTTCCTCTGACTTGAACTGAACATCATGGCTGCCAATCGCTATCACCATCCACTGGACCGATTCATCTCTGGCGCCGACAAGGCCTTGCGCGTGGTGGCTGGCGTGGCGTCGGCCTCGCGGCCGAACCCGGGCGCGCATGCGGCCGATGGCGTGCTGGATGAGGCCGAGCAGCGCCATAGCGCCGGCCTGATGCGCGTCAATCACGTGGGCGAAGTGTGCGCGCAGGCGCTGTATAACGCGCAAGCCCGCTTCGCCAAGACCGATGCCTTGCGGGTGCAGTTCGAGCAGGCCGGGCGCGAAGAAGAAGACCATCTGGCGTGGACCGCGCAGCGTCTGCACGAGCTGGGCTCGCAGCCGAGTGTGCTCAATCCGTTGTTCTATGCGGGGGCATTTGCGCTGGGGACGGTGGCGGCGGCCATCGGGGACGGTACCAGCCTCGGCTTTGTGGTGGAAACGGAGCGTCAGGTGGAGGCGCATCTGGCCAGCCATCTGGATCAGCTGCCGGTGCAGGACGCCAAGTCGCGCGCGATTGTCGAGCAGATGCGCATTGATGAGGTGGAGCATGGCGCCGCAGCGCAGGCGCTGGGCGCCAGCGCAACGCCGGCGCCGGTCAAGGCGGCGATGGCGGTGATGGGCAAGATCATGACCAGCACCGCCTATTACATTTAAGCGAGCTCGATAATCTCGAACGAGTGCGTGATCTCGGCCGTCTTGCCGAGCATGATGGAAGCCGAGCAGTATTTGTCGTGCGACAGCGTGATAGCGCGCTCGACCGATGCCGGTTTCAAATTCTTGCCCGTCACGGTGAAGTGGAAGTTGATCTTGGTGAACACCTTCGGTTCGCTGTCCGCCCGTTCCGCCGTCAGCGTGCATTCGCAGCCGCGGATATCTTCGCGGCCCTTTTTCAGGATCAGCACCACGTCATAGGCGGTGCAGCCGCCGGTGCCCAGCAACACCATTTCCATCGGGCGTGGCGCCAGGTTATGGCCGCCGCCTTCCGGTGCGCCATCCATGTTGACCAGGTGGCCGGAGCCGGTCTGGGCCAAAAAACTCATGCCCGACGGGCCGTTCCAGCTGACTTTGCATTCCATCTTGCTTCTCCGTGAGTAAATTGTTGCAGCTATTGTAAAGGCAGTCGGCGCCGCTTGCCGGGCTTGACTTGGATGGGTAAAGCCGCTTATACTTGTCGGCTTTCCGTTCGCTCAGGAAAGTAAATAAGAAGGACGAGTCCGCTGAAGCAATGGCGGAACCACCATTTGAGCGTGTAGTTAATTTATTAGGAAGTCAACATGAAAACTTTTTCCGCAAAAGGACATGAAGTCCAGCGCGATTGGTTCGTGATTGACGCGACGGACAAAGTCCTCGGACGTGTTGCCAGCGAAGTGGCACGCCGACTGCGCGGCAAACACAAGCCAGAATTTACTCCTCACGTCGACACCGGCGATTTCATCGTCATCGTCAATGCAGGCAAACTGCGCGTGACCGGCACCAAAGCCACCGAGAAGACCTACTACCGTCACTCGGGCTATCCAGGCGGCATCTACGAAACCAACTTCCTGAAAATGCAACAGCGTTTCCCAGGTCGCGCACTGGAAAAAGCGGTCAAGGGCATGCTGCCTAAGGGCCCACTGGGCTACGCAATGATCAAGAAGCTGAAAGTGTACGCCGAAGGTTCGCACCCGCACGCTGCCCAGCAACCTAAAGCACTCGAAATCTAAGGAACTGACATGATCGGTAACTACAACTACGGCACCGGCCGTCGCAAGAGTGCAGTGGCTCGTGTGTTCATCAAAGTTGGCACTGGCCAAATCATCGTTAACGGCAAGCCAGCGGCTGATTACTTCTCCCGCGAAACCGGCCTGATGGTAATCCGTCAACCGCTGGAACTGACCGGCAACGTCGAGCGTTTTGACATCAAAGTCAACGTGCACGGCGGCGGCGAGTCCGGCCAGGCAGGTGCAGTGCGTCACGGCATCACCCGCGCCCTGATCGACTACGATGCAACCCTGAAGGGCGATCTGGCACGTGCCGGCTTCGTCACTCGCGATGCGCGCGAAGTTGAACGTAAAAAAGTTGGTCTGCGCAAAGCACGTCGCGCAAAGCAATTCTCGAAGCGTTAATTTATACGCTGTGGTGCGCTGCTTGCGGCGCATCCTCAAAAAAGCCGCCGGCCTTGTGTCGGGCGGCTTTTTTGCTATGGGGCCGGCGTAATACGCCGGTCACCCATGCCTGTTAAAATGGCAGACATTTCTCCACGCAGTAATCATCTATCAAGGAAAGAACATGATCAAAGTTGGCATCGTCGGCGGCACCGGATATACCGGAGTGGAATTGCTGCGACTGTTGGCAGTCCACCCTGATGTGCAGCTGACGGCGATTACGTCGCGCAAGGAAGATGGCTTGCCAGTTGCCGATATGTTCCCGTCGCTGCGTGGCCGCGTGGATATCGCGTTCTCGTCGCCGGACAAGGCTGACCTGAGCCAGTGCGACGTGGTGTTCTTTGCCACCCCGCATGGCGTGGCCATGGCGCAAGCACCGGAATTGCTGAAAGCGGGCGTCAAGGTGATCGACCTGGCCGCCGATTTCCGCATCAAGGATCAGGCAGTTTTTGAAAAATGGTACAAAATTGACCACACTTGCCCGGAATTGCTGGAAGAAGCGGCGTATGGTCTGGCCGAACTGAATCGCGCAGCAATCCAGGGTGCTCGTCTGGTGGCCAACCCGGGTTGCTACCCGACCACCATGCAACTCGGATACTACCCGCTGCTGAAGGCCGGTCTGGTCGATGCCAGTGCGCTGATCGCCGACTGCAAGTCGGGCGTGTCGGGCGCCGGCCGCAAAGCTGAAATCGGCACCTTGTTCTCCGAGTCCAGCGACAACTTCAAGGCCTATGGCGTGGCCGGTCACCGCCACACGCCGGAAACTACGGCCCAGCTGCAGAAATTCAGCGCCGACAAAGTCGGTCTGGTGTTCACGCCGCATCTGGTGCCGATGATACGCGGCATGCACTCGACGCTGTACGCGCGCCTGACGCAGGAAGTCAGCAACGAAACGCTGCAGTCATTGTTTGAAGAGCAATACAAAGACTCGCCGTTTGTCGACGTGATGCCGTTCGGCTCGCATCCGGAAACCCGTTCCACCCGTGGTTCGAACATGCTGCGTCTGGCGCTGCACCGTCCGGACAACGGCAATACGGTGATCGTGCTGGTGGTGCAGGACAATCTGGTCAAGGGTGCGTCCGGCCAAGCGGTGCAGTGTATGAACCTGATGTTTGGCCTGGAAGAAACAACCGGCCTGACCCAGATCGCACTGCTGCCATAACGACGAGGCAGATCAAGGCGCGACGGGACGGGCAGGCTAGAGTAGTGCTTTGCCCAAAAGAAAGTCGCGCATGTTTGCTCCGAAAGGCAGGAATGCTCTCGACAGCCTGATCGGTCCGGCGACCCGGATCGACGGCCATCTGCGCTTCCATGGTGGTCTGCGCATTGATGGGCAGGTAAGGGGTAGTGTCGTCGCCGAAGGCGGGCAGGGCAGCTATCTGGTGGTGGCTGAACATGCCCGCATTGAAGGGGAGGTGCGTTGCGATCATCTGGTCGTCAACGGCACCATCCAGGGCAATGTCTATGTTGCGGAGCGGCTGGAAATTCAACCGAAAGCGCGCATCACGGGCGATGTCTGTTATAAAGTTTTGGAGATGCACGGCGGCGCGCAGGTGCTGGGCAAGCTGGCCCACCACGATGGCTACGACGCGGAGCGGGTTTTACCGGTCTCCGGAGCATAATTTACGCCAAGGGTCTATAATGACTCTAACTGTTTTTTACGTAGGAGTGTGAAATGAATGCTGTCGCCGAAGCACCAGATGTGATCCCGTCGCCAATTATCTTTACCGATAGCGCGGCTGCCAAGGTTGCCCAACTGATCGAGGAAGAGGGTAATCCAGATTTGAAGCTGCGCGTATTCGTGCAGGGTGGCGGCTGTTCCGGCTTCCAGTACGGCTTCACGTTTGATGAAATCGTGAATGAAGATGACACCACCATGGTGAAAAACGGCGTCCAGCTGTTAATCGATTCGATGAGCTACCAATATCTGGTGGGCGCTGAGATTGATTATAAGGACGACCTGGAAGGTGCTCAGTTCGTGATTAAAAATCCGACTGCGACCTCGACCTGCGGTTGCGGTTCTTCGTTCTCGGTATAAGACAAGTTATTGCCGCCACCAGCGCGGCGATTCAATAAGGCGGACAGCGCAAGCTGCTCCGCCTTTTTCTTTGCCCGCTGCGCAGGGGGCGGAATTATGCGATTTGTCGCTGGGTTCTTGATTACTGGGGCCGCCAGATAGCGATGGTTAATTCCCAAGCTTGGTCGATTATTATTCTGCGCGTAGAGCGTAATACGGTTCAGTTAGTTCAACCTTCCCCCGCGTCATTCCCGCGCAGGCGGGAATCCATGCTTCGCGATGGTTAATTCTTAAACCCGGCCGATTACTACTCTGTGAGTAAAGCTCAGTGCGGTTCAGTTGGTTCGGTCCTCCCCGCGTCATTCCCGCGCAGGCGGGAATCCATACTAGGCCTCTGAAGACGAGGTTTATCGCTTTCTGCTAGTGCGCGCAGTCATTGCGTCTGGCTGGCGCAGCGATGGTATTTATTCTCGCACCGCTTATCGTGTGCTGCACAACAATAACTATTCTGAATATTTAAATGTCGCGATTAGCTGATGCAATGACTTTTTCTCGTAGCATAAAATCTGCTGGGAATTCATGCTTGGCCTCTGACGACGCGGGCGATGGGTTCCCGCCTGCGCGGGAACGACGGGGTTTGAGGTGCCCTTTAGGAGCGCGTCTCGATTGCCATTTCAGACTAGAAAACGGCGCGAATAAGCTAATTTTTGGTCTGATTTGGGGGTCAAAGACCGCCTGTGCGGTCTTGCAGCGGAGGTCAGGCGGGGTAGAGGGCGCCGAGGATGCGGTCGCCGGCAGCGCCGGTGACCGCAGGCAGATTGCCTGCCAGACGTTGGGTAAAGCGGTAGCCTAGCCATGCAAAGGCCAGTGATTCCACGTGTTGCGGGGATACCCCTAATGCACTGGTTGATTCGACTTGAATATGTTTATTTAACGCTACGCTTAATTCACGCAGTAATACGGTGTTATAGGCACCGCCGCCGCAAACATAAATTGCATCGGTATGCGGGCAGGTGGCGGTAATGGAACTGGCCAGCGTAATTGCCGTCAAGCGGGTCAGTGTGAATTGAATATCTTCGGGTGCGGCGCCGTGATACGCCGAAAGTTTATTATCGAGCCAGTCAGCATGGAATAAATCACGACCGGTACTTTTAGGTGCTGGTAACAGGAAATATGGCTCGGTCAGTAATTCGGTGAGCAATGCGGGAATAACTTTTCCACGTGCCGCCCAATCGCCGTTTTCATCATAGGCCTTGCCCAGATGACGCTGTACCCATAAATCCATTAATACATTGCCGGGGCCGGTATCAAAACCGGTGACACGGCCATCGCCATGTAAAACGCTGATATTCGCAATGCCACCGATATTCGCCACCACCCGTGGTTGGCCGGGTTTGCCGAATAATGCCTGATGGAAGGCCGGGACTAATGGCGCGCCTTGTCCGCCAGCGGCAATATCGCGGCTGCGGAAATCGGCAATTACATCGATGCCGCATAATTCGGCCAGTAGCGCGGGATTATTGGTCTGGCGCGTAAAACCCAGTTCTGGCCGGTGGCGGATGGTCTGGCCATGCACGGCAACGGCCGTGATGGCGCTGGCCGCGAGTCCCGATATTTTTAAAATGGCATGCACGCAGTCGGCATAGATGGCGGCCAGCTGGTTGGCGGCCAGTGCTTCCCGTTCGATCTCGTTAGGGCCTGCGGATTGTAAAACCATTAACTCGGCACGCAGCGCGGCCGGGAACGGGATATGAGCCGCGTGCAAGGTGCGGATGCCATCTTGCTGGAAATCGGCGAGTACGCCGTCAACGCCGTCCAGGCTGGTGCCGGACATCAGGCCGAGGTAGAGGTGGGAAGTGGTCATGCCGTATTGTCGCTGATGTGGCGGCGGCGGGCAAAAAAAACGGCGCCTGCGGCGCCGTTCGTCTGGGTGGGCCGCTTACTTGGCAGCAACCCGGGTACCGCCCGATCCGGCCGGTTGCAGCAGCGCGAAGCGGTGCGTCATGTCGGCTGCGTAGGACTTGAAGCGCGACATCTCGCTGGCCGTCAGGGGTGCCTGCGCCTGGACGTTCATCTTGCTTGGATCGCGGGCTTCGCCGCCGACCCGGAATTCGTAGTGCAGGTGGGCGCCGGTCGACCAGCCGGTGGTGCCGACGTAACCGATCACATCGCCTTGGCTGACTTTCATGCCTTTTTTCAGGCCCGGCGCAAAGCGGCTCATGTGCGCATAGGCGGTGGTGTAGTTCGACCAGTGTTTCAGGATGACAAAGTTGCCGTAACCACTCTGGGTGCCGGCAAAGTCCACCACGCCGTCGCCCGAGGCGCGGATCGGTGTGCCGGTGGCGGCCGGGAAGTCGATCCCCTTGTGCTGTTTCCATTGGCCCGACAGCGGATGCACGCGCATCGCGAAGCCGGACGAGATCCGCGAGAATTCGACCGGCGACTTGAGGAAGGCTTTTTTCAGCGCCTTGCCGTCAAAGCTGTAATAACCGCCGCCTTGCTTGCTCTGTGGATCTTCAAACCAGACCGACTGGTAGGTCGTGCCCTTGTTGGTGAACTCGCCAGCCAGAATGCGGCCGGCACGGACGAATTCGCCGTCCTGCCAGAAGGTTTCATAGACCACATTAAAATGGTCACCACGCTTCAGGTCGCCGCGGAAGTCGATGCTGGTCGAGAACATTTCAACGATTTGCTTGACCACGGTGTCGGGCAGCTTGGCGCCGTCGTCGCTGGAGTCGGTGGCCGCGTACAGCGTCGAGGTAATGGTACGGGCGTGCATTTCGATGCGGCGTTCCAGCTTGGCCGCTTCTTCGGTGGCGACGAAACCATTGCCCTTGCGGGTGATCTTGATGTTCTTGACCGGCATATCCTTGCCGTCCACCACCACGGCGCGCAGCCATTGCAGGTTGCCTTCGTCGTCGGTCTGGGCCTGGACCCGTTTGCCGGTCTTCAGTTGCATGACGCCGCGCGCCACGCTGTCTTTCTTGATGAAGGTTTCCGCCGCGTCATCGTCCACGCCGAGGCGTGTCAACAAGGCTGCCAGCGTGTCGCCAGCGCGGATTTTTTCTTCGTGGATGAAGTGTTCAGTCGATTGCTGCTGTTCCAATGTTGCGATCTGGGCCGAAAGATCCGGCATCGTGACCGCTTCTTGCACCGATTTGACGGGCAGGTCGGCGGCATCGGGGGCCAGTGGGGCAACGCCGGCCGCACCAAAGGCGCACACGGCGAGTAACAGGGCCGATGCACTGATGATGCGCGCTTTGCGCGTCGAACCTAGCAGACTGAACAAGCGTGAGCTTGTGAAATTATGTATAGGGTTCATGCAATCAGTTAAAATTTGCCGCTTGAACTATTCAGGAACGTTTTATTTCTTCTTATTCTTCGTTTTGTTCGTTTTCATGCGGCAAGATTGATGGATCGGGGATTATATCAAACTCCTGAGGCCGCCCCCTCTTTTTTGAAAATAACGCGTAAAAACATATGGATACCTCTTCCGCATCGCCTAAGAAGGCGCCCGCTTCTGTCCTGCCACTGTCCGACCGGGTGCAGGAAGCCCTCGCCATCACCAAGCGCGGTGTCGACGAGTTGTTGATTGAAAGCGAGTTCGCGCAAAAGCTGGCCCGCTCCGAGCAGAGTGGCGTGCCGCTGCGCATCAAGCTGGGCCTGGACCCGACCGCGCCCGACCTGCACCTCGGCCACACCGTGGTGCTGAACAAGATGCGCCAGCTGCAGGACCTCGGCCATCAGGTGATCTTCCTGATCGGCGACTTCACGTCAATGATCGGCGACCCGTCGGGCCGTAACGTCACCCGTCCGCCGCTGACCCGCGAGCAGATCGAACTGAATGCGCAAACGTACTTCAAGCAAGCGTCGCTGGTGCTCGATCCGTCCAAGACCGAGATCCGCTACAACTCCGAATGGTGCGACCCGCTCGGCGCGCGCGGCCTGATCAAGCTGGCCTCGCATTACACGGTGGCGCGCATGATGGAGCGCGATGACTTTTCCAAACGCTTCAAGAGTGGGACACCGATCTCGGTCCACGAGTTCCTGTATCCGCTGATGCAGGGCTACGATTCGGTGGCGCTGAAGTCGGATCTGGAACTCGGTGGTACCGACCAGAAGTTCAATCTGCTGGTCGGCCGTGAGCTGCAGAAGGATTACGATCAGGAACCGCAGTGCATCTTGACCATGCCGCTGCTGGAAGGGCTGGACGGCGTCGACAAGATGTCCAAGTCGAAGAATAACTACATCGGCATCACGGAAGCGCCGAACACCATGTTCGCCAAGGTGATGAGCATTTCCGATGTGATGATGTGGAAGTATTTCGAGCTGCTGTCGTTCCGCTCGATCGCCGACATCGCCGCGCTCAAGGCGGAGATCGAAGGCGGCCGCAATCCGCGCGATGCCAAGGTGGCGATTGCGCAGGAGATCGTGGCGCGCTTCCACTCGCAGCAGGCGGCGGAAGATGCGCTGGCCGACTTCGTCAACCGCTCGAAGGGCGGGATACCGGACGACGTGCCGGAAGTGGCGCTCAGCGGTGCACCGGTCGGCATCCCGCAACTGCTGAAGATGGCCAATCTTTGCCCGTCGACGTCGGAAGCGATGCGCATGATCGATCAGGGCGGCGTGCGCCTCGATGGCACCGTCATCAGCGACAAGAGCCTGAAGATTGAGGCCGGGACCTTCGTGCTGCAAGTGGGCAAGCGCAAGTTTGCACGCGTCACGCTGAGCGCATGATCGCGCTGCTGCAACGGGTGCGCCACGCCAGCGTGGTGGTGGAGGGCGCCACCATCGGCGCCATCGAGGCGGGCCTGATGGTGCTGGTGTGCGCCGAGAAGGGCGACAGCGAAAAGGAGGCGGACACGCTGCTGAACAAATTGCTGGGCTATCGCGTGTTTGCTGACGCCGCCGGCAAGATGAACCGCAGCGTCACCGACACCGGCGGCGGCCTGCTGCTGGTGCCGCAGTTCACGCTGGCGGCCGACACCAATTCCGGTACCCGGCCGTCGTTTACGCCGGCGGCGGCGCCGGCCGATGGCTTGCGCCTGTTCAACCATTTTGTGGCGCAAGCGCGGGCCCGCCATGCCGTGGTGCAGACTGGGCAGTTTGGCGCCGACATGCAAGTGTCGCTGACCAATGATGGGCCGGTCACGTTCTGGCTGCAAACCAAGGCCAAATAACGCGCACTGTGCGCGCGATCAAACCAAGCCGTCGCGCCATGGCGACCATCAGCAAAGGGAGGCCAGCATGAAAATCTGGAGCGAGTCGTTTCGCAATGGTGCGCCTATTCCGTCGCAGTTTGCGTTCGCGGCCATCGATCCGGTCGACCGGGTGCTGGCGGCGCCGAACCGCAATCCCCATCTGGCGTGGAGCGAGGTGCCGGCCGGTACCGAGTCGCTGGTGCTGCTGTGCATCGACGGCGACGCGCCGCAGGACGGGCGCAACGTCAACCGCGCCGAATGCCGGCTCGGCTTCGAGTTGCCGCGCACGGATTTTTTCCACTGGAGCGTGATCGACATCCCGCCCCAGCAAACGGCGATCGCGGCCGGCGCGCTGGCCGAGGGCGTGCAGGCCGGTGGCCGGCCAAACCGGGCGCCGCCGCCGCTGCGGCAGGGCTTGAATGATTACACCGAGTGGCTGGCCGGCGATGTCGCCATGGCCGGTGACTATTACGGCTATGATGGCCCCTGTCCTCCGTGGAACGACTTGCGCATGCACCATTATATTTTCCGGCTGTATGCGCTGGACGTGGCGCGCCTGGCGCTGCCGGCCCGTTTCCGTGGCGCCGACGTGTGCGCTGCCATCCACGGCCATATCATCGATGAAGCCCAGTGGATCGGGACTTACACGCTGAACCCTTCGCTGTCCCCCTGAGTACATGACCACTACGACACTTTTGCTGATCCGCCATGGCGAGACGGCCTGGAACGCTGTGCGCCGCCTGCAAGGCCATATCGATATCGAACTCAACCCGGAAGGCTTGCGTCAGGCCCATGCTTTGGCCGAAGCGCTGGCAACGACGCCGCTTCATGCCGTTATCTCCAGCGATCTGCAGCGCGCCATGCAGACGGCACAGGCCGTCGCAGCGCGTCAGGACTTGCCGGTGGCGACCGATGCGCTGCTGCGCGAGCGCTGTTACGGGGTGTTCGAGGGCATGCTGTATGCCGACATCAGCGCGCAGTATCCGGCCGAGTATGCGGCCTGGCAGGCACGCGCAGTCGATGCGGTGATGCCGTCCGGGGCGCGGGTGGCAGAAAGTTTCCGCCAGTTCTACCAGCGCGCGGTCGATGCACTGCTGCGCTGGGCAGCCCGCTATCCGGGCCAGACCATCGCCGTCGTGGCCCACGGCGGGGTGCTGGAATGCGCGTTCCGCCATGCCACCGGGCGCAGCCTCGATAGTCCACGCGACTTCGAGGTGCGCAACGCCAGCATCAACCGTTTTCGCGTCGTCGACGGCCAGTTGCAGCTGGCCAGCTGGGGCGAAACGGCGCACCTGCAACTGGCGGCGCTGGACGATCTGACCTAGGCGCTGTTGCACGGCCGTTCGCTTTTTTGCGTATGGGAAATTATTTAATACACATGCCGCCCCTGCGGTCAAGCGGGTAATCCCCGCCGGGGAGAAAAAATAGTGCTTATTATTTGAGCAGTCCTTCGGTTAAAATAGAAGGTTCCTTGTCCCCGTCTTCAGGTTCAGCCAGTGCAAATCGGTCCTTATTTGCTGCGTAACAACGTTTTTGTCGCTCCCATGGCGGGGGTGACGGATCGCCCGTTCCGCCAGCTGTGCAAGCAGCTGGGCGCAGGCTATGCGGTGTCGGAAATGGCCGCCTCCAACCCGCGCCTGTGGGCCACGGAAAAGAGTTCGCGCCGCACCGATCACACCGGCGAGATGGAACCGAAGGCGGTGCAGATCGCTGGCGCCGACCCGCAGGATCTGGCCGCTTGCGCCCGCTTCAACGTCGAGCGCGGCGCCCAGATCATCGATATCAACATGGGCTGTCCGGTCAAGAAGGTGTGCAACGCCTGGTGTGGTTCGGCCTTGCTGCAGGATGAGGCGCTGGTGCGCCAGATCGTCGAGGCGGTGGTGGGCGCGGTGGACGTGCCCGTCACGCTGAAATTCCGCACCGGCTGGGACCGTGCCAACAAGAATGCGCTGAATATCGCCCGCATCGCCGAAGACGCCGGGATTGCCATGCTGACCTTGCATGGCCGGACCCGCGCCGATGGCTATAAAGGCGATGCGGAATATGAAACAATTGCTGCAGTGAAACGCTCGGTGGCCATCCCCGTGGTGGCCAATGGTGACATCACCTCGCCCGAGAAAGCCCGCTACGTGCTCGATGTGACTGGCGCCGATGCGGTCATGGTGGGCCGTGCCGCGCAGGGCCGGCCGTGGATCTTCCGCGAGATCGACCACTACCTGCGCACCGGCAGCCATTTGCCGGCCCCGTATGTGGATGAAGTGCGGGCCCTGATGGATGAACACTTGCGCGCCCATTATGCGTTTTATGGCGATTATTTGGGCGTACGCACGGCACGCAAGCATATCGGCTGGTATGTGCGCGACTTGCCGGGCGGTGAGGCCTTCCGCCAGCAGATGAACTTGCTGGAAGACACGGCGGCGCAATTGCAGGCCGTCGATCAGTTTTTTGAATCGCAATGGACTTGGGGCGAGCGGTTACAATACCGCCTCGCTGAACTGGAGCAGGCTGCCTGAGGCGGCATGGGGAGCACACAACCGTAGCATCAGAACCGGCCAGCGCCCGGCCACAAGCCCGGCCGACTGGCCCGCGTCAACAGATTAATTAGCCGAACGATAGAAAAATGAGCAAAGAAAGTATCCAGGAAGTCGTCCAGAAAAGCCTTGAAGACTACTTCAATGACCTGGGCGAGCAAACCGCCTCGAATATCTACGACATGGTCGTACTGACCGTGGAAAAACCAGTGTTGCAGGTCGTCATGACCCGTGCCGACGGTAACCAGTCGCATGCCGCGCAAATGCTCGGCATTAACCGCAATACGCTGCGGAAAAAATTACAAGAGCACGGCCTGCTGTAAGCACGCGCGACCGCCGGCACCCGTGGCTGTGTGGCTGCGGGTTGGGCCGGACCTCTTGACCCGTATCTTCAACTCGCAAAGCTACCACCGCCATGATTAAACAAGCTCTCATCTCCGTCTCCGACAAGACCGGTGTCCTCGATTTCGCGCGCGCGCTGGCCGCCATGGGTGTCAACATCCTGTCGACCGGCGGCACTGCCAAATTGCTGGCCGATAACGGCGTGGCCGTGACCGAAGTGGCCGACTACACCGGCTTCCCGGAGATGCTCGATGGCCGCGTCAAGACGCTGCACCCGAAAGTGCACGGCGGCATTTTGGCACGCCGTGATTTCCCGGAGCACATGGCCAAGCTCGACGAGCACAACATGCCGACCATCGACATGGTGGTGGTCAATCTGTATCCGTTCCAGGCCACCGTGGCCAAGGACAGCTGCACGCTGGAAGATGCGATCGAGAATATCGACATCGGCGGCCCGACCATGCTGCGCTCGGCGGCCAAGAACCACAAGGATGTGGTGGTGCTGTGCGATCCGGCCGACTACGGCGTGGTGCTGGCGGAAATGAAGAGCAGCGACAGCGCGCCCGGCTATGTCAGCTATGACACCCGCTTCAAGCTGGCGACCAAGGTCTATGCCCATACCGCCCAGTATGACGGTGCCATTACCAATTACCTGACCAGCCTGGACGCCAGCCGCGCCCACGACAGCCGCAATACCTATCCGCAGACGCTGAACGTGGCGTTTGAAAAAGTGCAGGACATGCGCTACGGCGAGAATCCGCACCAGTCGGCCGCGTTCTACCGCGACATCGCTGCGACCGACGGCGCGCTGGCCAATTACCGCCAGCTGCAGGGCAAGGAACTGTCGTTCAACAATATCGCGGATGCCGATGCGGCCTGGGAATGCGTGAAGAGCCTCGGCGGTTTCGACCAGAGCGCAGCCTGCGTCATCATCAAGCACGCCAATCCGTGCGGCGTGGCGCTGGGCGCGAATGCGGTCGATGCGTACCAGCGCGCACTGCAGACCGATCCGACTTCGGCCTTCGGCGGCATCATTGCGTTTAATATCGAAGTGGATGGTGCGGCGGCCACCGAGCTGGCCAAGCTGTTTGTCGAAGTGCTGATCGCGCCGTCGTTCACGGCGGAAGCGTTGCAGATCATGTCGGCCAAGCAGAATGTGCGTCTGTTGGAAATCCCGCTGGGTAAGGGCGTCAATGCGATGGACTTCAAGCGCGTTGGTGGCGGCCTGCTGGTGCAGTCGGCCGATGCCAAGAATGTGCTGATCGGTGACCTGAAAGTGGTGACCAAGCTGCAGCCTACCCAGCAGCAGCTGCAGGACCTGATGTTCGCGTGGCGCGTGGCCAAGTACGTCAAGTCGAA
>JBGSBQ010000038.1:0-14352 GCA_041730475.1 Sphingomonadaceae bacterium | reverse complement strand
CTTGGCGAAGGCGTCGCCGGCTTTCCACTCCGGCATCTTCGGCGCATCAGCAATCATGCGGCCCAGATTCAGCGTGAACTGCGCCTGTTGCGTCATGCCCGCCAAGTCCCAGCTCGGATCATATTCATCCGTCACCTGATGGTAACGCTTGGCATACGCATCCACCTTGACCTTGGCGGCAGCCGCATCCTTCAGGTACTCGCGGCCCGCTTCGATCGAGAACGCAGGCACACCAGCCTTGGCGAAGTTGAAGTGGTCGCTGCGGAAATAGCCACCGGCCAGATCCGGCTCGGCTTCGGCGATCTGCATGCCCATGGCCTTGGCGGTCGCGGCCGCCATCTTGCCCAGTTCGGTGCGCTCGCTGCCCTGGGTGCCGATGTCGCGCGTCTTGCCGACAAAATTCAGGCTGTCCAAATTCAGGTTGGCGGCCGTCTTGTCCATCGGCCACAGCGGTGCCACGCCATACGCGGCGCTGCCCAGCAAGCCCTGTTCTTCTGCGGCGACCCACAGGAACATCTGGCTGCGCTTGGACGGCGACTTGACGGCTTCCTGCGCCATCGCCAGCAAGGCGGCGGTGCCGGAGGCGTTATCCACGGCGCCATTGAAAATGGTGTCGCCGCTCTCGCCCTGCTTGCCCAGATGGTCCCAGTGCGCGCTGTAGATCACCACTTCCTGCTTCAGTTTCGGATCGGTGCCCGGCACCACGCCGGCCACATTGAATTGTTCCACCTTGCGCACGGCAGCCTTCATCTCGCCATTCAGCTTGGCCGCCAGCGGCACCGGCTGGAAGTCCTTGCGTTCTGCCGCAGTACGCAGCGCATCCAGATCCTGACCGGCGGCCTTGAACAGCGCACGCGCCGCGTCTTCCGTCATCCAGCCCTGCAGCGCGCTGCCCGGCGCGCCTTCGGCCAGCTGGAAGCGTTCTATGCCAGCCCAGCTGTTCTGTATCACGCTCCAGCCATACGAGGCGGTTGGCGTGGTGTGAATCAGCAGCACGCCAGCGGCGCCCTGACGCTTGGCTTCTTCAAATTTGTAGGTCCAGCGGCCGTAGTAGGTCAGGCCCTTGCCGTTGAAACGGTTCGGCTGCTCGGCCGTCGGCTGCGGATCGTTCACCATCATCACCAGCAGCTTGCCCTTCAGGTCCTGGCCCTTGAAGTCATTCCACTGTTCTTCCGGCGCGGTGATGCCGTAGCCGACGAACACCAGATCAGCATTAAAGCTGTGCGCCGCTTGTGCATCGCCCGGAGCCCAGACCCAGTCCTTGCCGAATTCCAGCGCCAGCGGCTGGCCGCCCGCTTCCAGTTTCAGCGTGCTCTCGGCCGGCTGCGTCTTGACGCCGGCGATCTTCACCAGCTGGCGATAGCTGTTGCCATTGCCCGGCTTCAGGCCCACGGCCAGCGCCTGGCTTTCCAGGTAGGCGACGGTCAGGTCGGCGCCGCGCTGGCCGGTACCACGGCCTTCCAGCACATCATTCGACAGGAACGACAGGTGGGCGCGCAGCGGCGCTTCCTGCACGACAGGCGCGGCCGCATGAGCCGGGAACGCCAGCGCCAGGCTGATGGCCAGGGCGGAGGCGGCAAAGGATGGGAACATTTTCTGCATAGGATCCTAGAGCATAAAAAGAGGGGCGCGGACTGGGTAAGTTTGCCGCGCCGACATTGTATGCCAACTCGCGCCAGAGTCCCTTGCGCAGTGCAGCAAACCCGCCCGGTGCTCAGCCCAGCAGCAGGTGCGCCAGCGTGCGCAGCGCGATGCCGACGCAGGCGCCCAGCGCCGCCGGCCGCCACACCGCCGCCACCCGCCGTCCGGACGACAGCAAGATCGCCACGCCCGGCAGGTCGAAAGGATTCAGCAACAGACCAGCGCTAGTGTTCAGCGTCGCCGCCGTGGCCGCGCCATTGCGCATCATCTCCGCCATCACCCCCATCCACGCGGTGGCGCCGCCGAGGAATTTGGTCACGGCCGGCAGTACCATGGCCGGATTCAGCCCCAGCCAGCCGAGCGGCTGCGCCAGTGCCTGCGTCAGCATGTCGATCGCGCCCACTGAGCGCAACAGCGTCACCGCCACCAGCGACAGTATCAGCATCGGCAACGCCGCCACCGCGATCCGGAACGATTCGGCACCAGCCCGGTTGATCACGTCCAGCACCCCCTTGGCATCCTCGGCCACCGGGTGCGGCAGCGACTGGTCCAGTGCCAGTTCGGTCGCATTCAGGCCACGTCCGAATACGTAATAGGTGGAGGCCGAAGCGGCCAGTGCGCCAACCATGGACACCAGCAGCGTCCAGCCAAAATGCAGGCCCATCGCCGTCATCGGGATCGAAATATTCGCCTGCGCGGCGGCCAGCACCAGCGCCAGCGTGGCGGCCAGATGGCGGTCAGAGGTACCGCGCTGGTCCATCATGGCCAGCGTCGCGATCGGTGCGGCAAAGCTGACAAAGCTAATCTGCAGCAACGCGAAGATGGCCAGCCCCGTCAAACCCAGCGGCCGCAGCAGCGGCGCCAGCCGCGCCACCAGCCAGTCGAGGATGCCGCGCGCTTCCAGCAGGCGCATCAGCGACAGCATCACCACCATCACCGGCAGCAGGATGAAAAATGCCAGCTCCACCGCAGAGCGGCCAGCGCGCAGAATGATGTCGGTCAGAAGTTCCATGCCCTGCATCTTACCTGCAGCCGTGGCCGCCGGGACAAAGGCGCTAAAATATCGGCCATGACAGACACTGCCCGCTACCTCGGCCGCTTCGCGCCCTCGCCCACCGGCCCCCTGCATCTCGGCTCGCTAGTGGCGGCCATGGCCAGCTATCTGGATGCCAAGGTGCACCACGGCCAGTGGCTGGTGCGCATCGAGGACGTCGATGGCGACCGCAACGTGGCCGGCGCCGACCAGCACATCCTGGCCTCGCTGCAGCGCTGCGGCATGCACTGGGATGGCGAGGTCACGTGGCAAAGCCAGCGCACCGGCCTGTATGAGGCTGCACTGCGCCAGCTGGGCCCGCAGGTCTATCCCTGCGGCTGCTCGCGCAAGGAAATCGCCGATTCGCAACTGAGCCTGACGGGCCGCCAGGCCCAGGCGCTGATCTACCCCGGCACCTGCCGCGCCGGTCTGGCGCCCGGCAAGCAGGCGCGCGCGCTGCGCCTGAAGGTCGACCAAGAGCCACACTGCGTGATCCACTTCAACGACCGCTGGGCCGGTCCCTGCAGCCAGGACTTGACCGACGAGGTCGGCGACTTCGTGATCAAGCGCGCCGATGGCTTCTGGGCATACCAGCTGGCGGTGGTGGTCGACGACGGTGCGCAAGGCATCACCGACATCGTGCGCGGCGCCGACCTGCTCGACTCCACGCCGCGCCAGATCTGGCTGCAGCAGGCGCTGGGGCTGCCCCAACCGAGCTATCTGCACGTGCCGGTGGTAGTCAACGCCATGGGCGAAAAACTGTCCAAGCAGACCGGCGCCCAAGCCTTCGACAACGGTGCCGCCGCCGGTCAGCTGCTGCAAGATGCACTGCTGCCAGCGGCGCGCTTCCTCGGCATGGAATTGCACGCCAGTGATCTGGACAGCTTCTGGCGCGCCGCCCTGCCCGCCTGGTCACAGATCCTGTCGACGCTGCCACGCCAGCGCTGAACGGCGCGCCGTTCGGCCAGCGTTATCGTCTACACTGGCGGCACACTCAAAGGCCCGCCATGGAAGTTGAACTCAAACTATTACTCGATCCTGCCGACAACAAACGGCTGATCCAGCATCCGCTGATCGCGGCCCACGCCAGCGGCGCAGTGCGCAGCGCCCAGCTGTCGGCCCACTACTTCGACACCCCTGACCTGCACCTGCTGCACCATGGCGCCGGCCTGCGCGTGCGCAAAATGGACGGTATCTGGATCCAGACCATGAAGGCCGGCGGCAGCGTACAGAACGGCCTGCACCAGCGCCATGAATGGGAAGGCCCGGTGGCGCGCCCATGGCCGCAACTGGGTAAACTGCGCAAGTTGATGGCCGGCCAGCCCGCATGGCAGGCCGTACTCGATGCGCCCAGCCTGAAAGACCGGCTCGATGCGTTGTTCTCGGTGCAGGTCGAACGCCGCACCTGGGATCTCGACGTCGACGGCAACCAGATCGAGCTGGTGCTCGACCACGGCACCATCGAGCGCCACGGCCAGCAAGTACCGATCAATGAAATCGAACTGGAACTGAAGGCCGGCCAGCCGATCGCCCTGTTCCAGTTTGCCCAGCAATTACAGCATGACCTGCCGCTACACCTGAGCAACAGCAGCAAGGCCGAACGCGGCTATGCGCTGTGCGTCCAGAGCGGCACTGTCCCCGTCAAGGCGCGTGCGCTGGCGCTGGCGCCGGATGACAGCGTGGCCGCCGTCTGGCTGGCAGTGCTGGGCAACTGCCTCGATCACATCCAGCGCAACGAAGCTGCCGTGATCCACGGCGACAATGCGGAAAGCCTGCACCAGATGCGGGTGGGCGTGCGCCGCCTGCGCTCGGCCTTCAAACTGTTCGACGCCGCCGCGCCCTGCCCACCCGCGCTGCGTGACGATATTGACTGGCTGGGCAGCGAACTGGGCACAGCGCGCGACTGGGATGTACTATCGGAAGCGACGCTGGGCCAGCTATCCGGCCACCTGGGCCAGGAACTGGTGACGCTGCAAGCGCTGCTGCAGGAGCAGGTGCGCAGTAGCCGCCAGAGCGCCGCACAAGCGTTACTGTCGCAGCGCTACACGCGCTTGCAGCTGGCGCTGGGCGCATGGATGCAGCAACTGGCGCAGATGCCGGATGACAGTGGCGACGCCCAGGCACTGGCCCAGCCGGCCGGCAGCTTTGCCCAGCAAGTGCTGCTGCGCTTGCACAAGTCAATGCTGAAGCGGGCCGACCGCAGCGTCGCCGGCGACCCGGCCAGCGTGCACCGGCTGCGCATCGCGGGCAAGCGCAGCCGCTACGCGCTGGAATTCTTCCAGTCGCTGTACCGCCACGGCAGCACCCAGCGCTACCTCGACGCGCTGTCCACGCTGCAAGACCGGCTCGGCGCGCACAACGATCTGGTGGTGGCCGAACGGCTGCTGCGGGAACTGCAGCAACAGCGCCCGGAGGCCGCCGCCGCGCTGGCCTATGTGCGCGGCTACCTGCAAGCCCAGCGCGAACGCGATGCGACCGATATCGGCGCCGTTCGCAAGAGTGTGCACGCGCTGCACCTGCCGCAACGCGCCTAGGCTGGCTTGCTGCTGCGGCGGCGCCGGCCCAGCTGCTTGTAAAAGCCTTCCAGCTCGCGCCGCACCAGCTCCTGTCCGTGCTCGATGACAAAATCCTGGAAGGTGGCCGCCACCTTCGGGATCAGCTGTTCGCTCAGGTGCATGATCTGCCAGTCCGCTTCGACCGGATTTTCCTGCATCGGCAAAATCGCCAGCAAGCCGGCCTCGAACTCCAGCGCACAGGCGTGCACCGACAAAAAGCCCAGCCCCAGTCCGGCCGATACCATGCGCTTGATCGCCTCGTTGCTCGACACTTCAGAACCAAAATCGAGCGGATGGCCACTGTCGCGGAACAGCCGCTCAATCGCCGTGCGCGTCCCCGACCCGCGCTCGCGCACCATCAGGTTGGCCGCCATCACATCGTGCAGCGTGACCTTTTTCTTTTTCATCAGCGGATGGGTGGGACTGGCCACGAAGGCCATCGGATGGCGCGCAAAGCGGGCCGCATTGGTGCGCAGTTCGCGCGGCGGCGTGCCCATGATGGCGAGGTCGATCTCCTGTCGCGCCAGCAGGTTGACGATTTCCGCGCGGTTGCCGACCTGCAGCTTGAGGCGCACATCGGGCCGCTCCATCGTAAACGGCACCAGCAACGGTGGCAGCAAATGCTCGGCCGTCGTCACCGCGCCGATGCGCAGCGTACCGCTGGTGACGCCTTGCAGCGCAGCTAGTTCATCGCCGGCCTGCTCCCACAGCCGCAGGATGCGGTCGGCAAACTCCACCATCACTTCGCCGGCCGCCGTCAGTTGGATGTTGCGACCCACCTTGCGCGTCAGCGCAATCCCGGCGATTTGCTCCAGTGTGCGTAATTGCAACGACACCGCCGGCTGCGTCACGTGCATCGCATCGGCCGCGCGCGACACGCTTTCGTGGCGCGCAATCAGCACCAGCGACTCAAGCTGGCGAAAACTCGCATGATACATAAGGCATTCCTTATCAATAATCGAAAATCTTTAATTTTTCTTTCGCCAATTCTACCGTTATATTTTAGTCATCCGATATCAATTTTTGGGGGTGACATGAGCATCGACGCAATCTTCCTCGGCCTGGACGGCGTGTTATTCGACACCGAAGCCCTGCATCTGGCGGCCTGTAATACCGCCTTCGCCGATGCCGGCCTGTCGATCCGCTGGACCCTGCCGGCCCTGCGCGCCGCTGCCCACAACCATGGTTATGCACGCGCCGTCGGCGCCGTCATCAGCGGTGCCGTGCGGGCCCGCGACAAGGACAGTGTGGCGCAGTTGCATGCGGCCAAGCACCTGGCCTTCCAGCAGGCACTGGCACAACAGCCGCCTTCACCGTCGCCGGCCGCACTGGCGCTGATCGACGATGCGCTGGCCGCCGGCTGCAAGCTGTGCGTGCTGACCGACCTGCCGGCACCGATCGCATCGGCGCTGCTGGAACGCTGCTTCGGCGCCGACGTCAACAGCCTGTTCGCCGTGGTCACCGGCGGCGTCAGCTTCGATGGACCAGCTGGTACCGGCCCGTATGCCAAGGCCCTGCACGCGATGGGCATAGACCCGGCCGACGCGGTCGTCATCGACACCGCCGTGCCCAGCCTGCGCGCCGCCGAGGCAGCGGGCCTGTGGAGCGTGTCGGTGGCGCCGTATGGTGCCGACGTGCTACGCCCGCAGCAGTTCATCACCTTCGATGCATTGCGCGAACTGCGCAGCAGTCCGTTCAGCATCTGTCCGCAGCCTGACCACACCGAGCTCGCTGCCTAGGGCCGGCGCCAGCCGGCGCCGCCCCGTACCGATCATCAACTTGAAGGAGACGACAACATGGACACCATCGTTATCGTAGGTGGCGGCGCAGGCGGCCTGGAACTGGCGACCCGGCTCGGTGACACGCTCGGTAAGCGGGACCGCGCCCGCATCATTCTGGTGGACCGCAGCCACGGCCACTTCTGGAAGCCGCTGCTGCACACGGTCGCTTCCGGCAGCTGCGATCCGCAGGTCAGCCAGATCGAATTTTCGGCGCAGGCAGCCGATCACCATTTTGAATTCATCCAGGGCGAAGTGCTGTCCGTGCAGCGCGCCAGCCGCCGCATCGAACTGGCGCCGCGCTGCAGCGCCGGCATCGAATTGCAGCCGCGTCGCCTGCTGCCCTACGACAAGCTGGTGCTGGCACTCGGTTCGGTGACCAACTTCTATAACGTCCCCGGCGCCGCCGACCATGCGCTGACGCTCGATAGCGTGCCACAGGCCGAAGCCTTCCGCCAGCGCTTCATCGATGCCTGCATCCGCGCCGGTGAGCGCAAGCAGCAAGGGCTGGACGGTGCCGCGCAGGTCAACGTCACCATCGTCGGCGGCGGCGCCACCGGTGTCGAACTGGCGGCGGAACTGAGCCACAGTGCCCGTGCGCTGGCGCGCTACAAGGTGATGGCGCTCGATCCGGAACAGGATGTCCACATCAGCGTCATCGAACGTGGCCAGTACCTGCTGCCGCACCTGCACCCGCAGCAGTCACGCGGCGCCGCCCACCACCTGCGCAAGCTCGGCATCCGGGTGCTGACAGCAACGGCGGTGGCACGCGTCAGCGCGCACGCGGTACAGACCACGCAGGACGGCATTGCGCAGGACTATGCATCCGACCTGACGCTGTGGGCCGCCGGCGTCGAAGCACCGCCACTGTGCAGCACGTTGGGCCTGGCGTTGAATCGCCTGAACCAGATCATCGTCAACGCCAGCTTGCGCGCCCCGGACGACCCGTGCCTGTATGCCTTCGGCGACTGCGCCAGCTATGTGTGTCCGCGTACCGGTGCCGCACCGCCGCGCGCGCAGGTGGCGCACCAGCAGGCCATGTTCCTGGCCGACCTGCTGGCGCGCGCCAGCCAGCAGGGTCCGCGCTCCGGCCCCGGCCCGGACTTCCGCTACCGCGACTACGGTTCGCTGGTATCACTCGGACCGCAAGCGGCGGTCGGCGTGCTGTCCGGCGCCCTCACCGGCCGCCGCCTGCAGGTCGGTGGCGTGGCGGCGCGCTGGCTGTATGCGCTGATGTACCAGAAGCACATGCTGGCCCTGCATGGCACGCTGCGGATGGCCACTCAAACGCTGGTAGACTGGCTGCGCGCCAGAATCCTGCCGCCGGTGAAGCTGCACTGACGCTGCACCGCACCCTCACCAAGGAGCCCCCGCATGCCAGCCTGTGAAGATCTCGTCCTGATGGCGGCCTACAACGCCGACATGAACCGCACTGTGTACGCGGCCGCCGCAACGCTGCCGCATGCGGAGCTGGTGGCCGACCGCCAAGCCTTCTTTGGCTCCCTGCACAATACCCTGAGCCACATCGTGGTGGCCGATATCGTCTGGCTGCAGCGCTTCCGCCAGCATCCGGCAGCGTGGCCGGCGCTGACTGCGATGGGCGAATTCCAGATCCCCACTGGGCTGGCCGAGCGCATCGCTGACGACCTGCCGGCGCTGGCGCAGCTGCGCACCCGGCTCGACGCCATCATCAGTGCCTGGGCCGCGCAGCTGCAACCAGCGGACCTGCAACAACCGTTCACCTTCCACCGCATGAACGGCGAGCAGCAGCGCAAACACTTCGGCAGCGTGCTGCTGCACTTCTTTAACCACCAGACCCACCACCGTGGTCAGGCCTCCACGCTGCTGTTCCAGCAAGGCGTGGACATCGGCGTCACCGACCTGCTGGCGTGGGTGCCGCCGTACGCCGATTAAAAAAGTCATCGCTGCTGCATAAAAAGTGATCGCAGCCAGCTACGGCCTGTCCTACCGGGCAGTCATCATGGCGCTGCATGACAGCTATTGCCACAGCGAGGTTGTGCCGCATGCACAGCCTCGCTACACTGCAGCCATTACCCGCTGCACGCCCCGTTACCTGACTACCTGATTAGGGAAAGCCATGCCTGCCGTCGCCGATTTCGCCAAATTAAACCACCCGCTGCGGGTGCCCCTGTCGGCCGAGATCCACTCGCGTCCCTTCCTGCAACTGGAAGCGCCGGAGACACTGACCCATTTCGCACTCTACGTACAGCAGGAACAGCCGTCGCAGAAAATCCACCGCGCCACCCAGCACCGCATCCTCGAAGAACTGTGCATGCATTTCGGCGTGCCGGTGCCGCACGCACAGGCGCGCTACTTCTTTCATGACTTTGGCCGCTTCCGCCTGAAGTGGGAGTGTCATACCGAATTCGCCACCTATACCTTCGTCGAACGCGGGGTGGCGGACCTGAGCTGGCAGCAGGCATTTGAACAGGCGCCGTTGCAACACATCCCGCAGGAATGGCTGGCCAGCCTGCACGGCAAGATCATCGTCGCCTCGCACGTCGCGCTGGGCCATGCCGATGCCGACGACGAGCCACAGATCCGGGCCCAGTTCGCCGGCAAGTCGCTGGTCGGCAGTGCGGTCGGCGGCGGGGCCCAGGTCTGGACCGATTTCCTGATCCAGCCCGACGGCTTCAGCCGCTTCATCGTGCGCGACCTGAACCTGCGCGAATTTCAGGCCGGCCGGCTGGTCGGACGGCTGCTGGAAATCGAAACCTATCGCATGATGGCGCTGCTCGGCCTGCCGCAGGCGGAAGCCACGCAACCGGCGCTGAACGGCATCGAAAACGAGCTGGCCGAACTGACCGCAACGCTGGTACAGGGCGACCGGCAGGTTGGCGGGCCCAGTGAGGAACAAGCGCTGCTGCACAAGATCACCAGTCTGGCGGCGCGCCTCGAAAAACTATCGGTCAGCAACAGCTACCGCTTCGCCGCCGCGCAAGCGTATTTCAGTCTGGTGCAATCGCGCATCCAGGAATTGCGTGAAGTGCGCATCGAAGGCACGCCGACGCTGGCCGAGTTCATGGGCCGGCGGCTGGCGCCAGCGATGCACACCTGCACCTCGGTGGCGCAGCGGCAGGAAACGCTGGCCAAGCGCATTGCCCGCAGCAATGACCTGCTGCGCACCCGTGTCGGCATCGAACAGGAAGGCCAGAACCGCAAGATCCTGCAATCGCTCGATGCGCGCGCGGCCCAGCAGCTGCATTTACAGCAGGCGGTGGAAGGCTTGTCGGTGGTCGCGATTTCGTACTACACGCTGGGACTGGTCGGTTATGCCGGCAAGGCGCTCAAGGCCAGCAACCTGCCCGTCAATCCCGACGTACTGACCGGCATGATGGTACCGCTGGTAGTAGCCGGCGTCTGGGTCTTCCTGCGCAAGCTGCACAAGCAGCTAAAAGCCGCCGCCGGCACGCTGGCGCGCCACTGACCTGACCCTTACCCCCAACGCAAAACCTGGGGTCAAACCCGCCGGGTTTGACCCCGGCTTTACGCCGTTGGGGTAAAAAGCGCCGCCGCCCGGCATGACTTCGATGGGGTAGCAAGCGCCGCCGTCCGGCATTACGCCGTTGGGCTAGCAGGCGCCGCCGCGCGGCTAAACTGCCCTTGCAAAAACGCCGCAATCCGGCCCTGCGTACTCGCCAGATAAGGAATATTCAGGTGATCCGAATCGGGCACGATTTCATCCGCGTGCAGCGTCCCCAGCTGCTCCACCAGCAAATCGGTATGCGCATGCGGCACCACGTCATCCCTGGCAGCGCGCAGCACATAAGTCGGCGCGGTCAACGACGACGCATATTTCACCGACTCAAATTTATGCTGCAACACATACTCGACCGGAATGGTGCGGAAGCGCCGCTTGGCAATCGCCAGGATCGAATCATAGGGCGTGATCAGCACGATCGCATGCGCGGCCCGCTCCAGCGCCACCTGCACCGCCACGCCGGAACCCAGGCTGCGGCCCACCACAGCAATACGCTGCCGGTCCACATGATGGCGCTCCGCCAGCCAGTCAAACAGCAAACGGCCATCCTCCACCAGATGCTGCTCGGCCGGATCGCCCTGTGACTCGCCGTAACCACGATAATTCACGGCCAGCACCGCCATACCGGGGAACAGCCGGCCCGCATCGCGCGCCACCCACGATACCTCCTCCGAGCGGCCGCCGAAATACACCACGCCCGGATGCGGCCCCGGTACGGTCGGCGTCATTAGCCAGCCCGACAGGCGCGTGCCATCCGTCGAGCGCAGCACGATGGGGCGGGTGCGGTGGCCGCTGCTGGTGGGCTTGTCGACCTCGCGCTTGCTGGCCGGATTGAACAGCAAGCGCTTCTGGTTGGCGGCCACCGCCGCAGTCAACGCCATCCACAGGAAGCTGGCCACGCCAGCCACGCCGGCAAGTTTTTTCGTATGCTTCATAGCTCTACTGTACTCCCGCTGGCTGCACGCACGCAACGCCGGGCGCCATTCAATTGCGCGCCGCCGAAAAATGTCGCGTGCTAGCGTCATGCTTTGCCACACTGTCTACGCGAGGACCATCATGCGCGAACCCATCTATTCATCCCGCCCCGACCTGCGCAAGGCCGCAGTCGTCGAACAAGGCCTGTCACTGATTGGCAGCCATGGCCGCGACGTCGCCTCCACCTATATGGAGAGTGCCCGTGTGCCATTCAGCGTCATCGTCCGCGTGCTGTCCGAGCCCGCGTGGCGCCGCCGGCTGGTGGTGCCGCCGAGCTAGCGGGGCGTAGCCGCTATAATGCGGCCTTTTCGTCCCGCTCTGTTCACCATGACCGTCACCGTACTGCCGCCGGATACGCGGCCTGCTGTTGTATTGCTGCATAGTTCCATGAGTTCCCGCAGTCAGTGGAATGCCTTGTGTGCCCAGCTTGAACCCCTGTTCCGCTGCCTCGCCGTCGACCTGCTCGGCTACGGCAAGTCGCCATTCCCGGCCGATGTCGCTGGCGCCTACACGCTGTCCCATGAAGTCGATGCCGTCAACGCCGCCCTCGCCGCCCATCTGCAGCCAGGCGAAGCCTTCCATCTGGTCGGTCACTCGTATGGCGGCGCCACCGCGCTACGGCTGGCGCGCACGCTGCGCGCGCGGGTGCTGTCGCTGACGCTGTTTGAACCGGTCGCCTTCCACCTGCTGCCGGTCAACGATCCGGCCCGTCAGGAAATCGAAGCCGTGGTGGCCCGCATCCACGCCACCAGTACCGACCATGACGCCACCCGCATCTTCCTTGATTACTGGAATGGCGCTGGCGCCTTTGATGCGATGCCGGCTGCGCTGCAACAGCGTTTCAGCGCCCAGATCGCCAAGGTCAAGCTGGACTTCGAAGCCTTGCTGGGTGAGCCGGCAACGCTGACGGCACTGGCCACGCTCGACCTGCCTGCGCTGGTGCTGTCCGGGCGCGACAGCCCGCTGTCGACGCGTCGGCTGGCGGCACAACTAGCGGCGGCGCTGCCGAACGCTAGCGCCACGCAGACCAGCGGCGGCCACATGGGACCGATCAGTCACGCGGCCGACGTCAATCCGCACATCGCCGCCTTCCTGAGCGGCGTTGCGATCGAGGCCTGAGAGCGCATCGCGATTGACAGCAGTCGCGCCGCCGTGCGACTGTCTGGGTTTCCCCTCGTCCCTAACCTGCCATGCGCCTCGCCCTGCTGCTGTCCTGCCTTGCCCTGAGTACGCCCCTGCTGGCCGCCGACCATCAGTTGCTGGCCCGTCCCGACACCGTGGCCTGGGGTTATTATTCCGGCCAGTCCAAGCCGGTGCTGACGGTGCATTCCGGCGACACGGTCCGCATGCAGACGCTGTCCACCTGCGGCACGCCGGAACGCATGATCGCCAACGGCGTGCGGCCGGAACAGATACCGCCCTACACGGCGGCGATCTACAATGAAGTCAAGGACAAGGGACCGGGCGGCCACATCCTGACAGGCCCGGTGGCGATTGCCGAAGCCGAACCGGGCGATGTGCTGGAAGTCCAAATCCTGAAAGTCGAGCTCGATGCCGACTTTGCCTGCAATGGCTTCGCACTCGGCAAAGGCTTCCTGCCGATGGAATATCCCTACAGCCGCAGCAAGATCATTGCGCTCGACCGCCAGAACCTGATCGGCCACTTTGCGCCCGGCATCGAGATTCCGCTGCGACCTTTCTTCGGCAGCATGGGACTGGCGCCGGCCGGCGGCAAAATCGACAGCGCACCGCCCTTCGCGCACGCCGGCAATCTGGACAACAAGGAACTGGTGGCCGGCAGCACGCTGTACATCCCGGTGGCGGCCAAAGGCGGCCTGTTTCAGGCCGGCGACGGCCATGCCGCACAGGGCAATGGCGAGGTCGACATCACGGCGCTGGAAACCTATTTGAGCGGCACCTTCCGCTTCATCGTCCACAAGAACCGCCACCTGCTATGGCCGCGCGCCGAAACGCCACAGCACTATATGTCGATGGGCTTCAGTCCCGACCTGAAGACCGCCACCGAGCACGCGCTGCGCGATATGCTGGACTTTCTGGTGACGGAAAAACACCTGAGCCGCGACGATGCCTACATGCTGGCCAGCGTGGCGGTCGACATGGAAATCACGCAACTGGTGGATGGCAACGTCGGCGTCCACGCGATGCTGCCGAAAAAAATCTTCACCAGCCGCAGCACGCCACGCTAAGCGGCGCAGCGGCTCGGCTATCCGGATGCACGGCTGCTCGGCTACCCGATGCGGCCCGACAGGTCGAAGTTAGTGGCGGCCATCTGCTGCGCCGCCGGCTTGCTCACGCTCAACGCTGCTGACCACGCTGTCCAGCAGCGTCGGCTCGCCTGTGCCAGCCCTCTGCAGAGCGACCTCATCGCGGTGCTAGGAGCGGATCACCGGATCCAGCTGCCCGAGCGCCGTCAGGCGATCCGGATACACCGTGCGCAACGCCGCGTTGCTAGCGCTCTGGCTGGCAATTCCCAGCGCAGCGAGTACGACGGTCGCCGGTTTCAGGGCAGAAATGACCCACAGCAAGCGCAAAAACCCGGCTGCCGGGCCAAACAAAAATTCCCAAAATGCAATTCTGGCCGCATAGTATTTATCCACTAAGTCATGCAGGTATACGCGGCAGCATTCCGGAAATTCAAGGACAAGTGATCTGGCAGCACGCCTAGGATCAAAAAATGTCGCTAAAACGATGATAGAGAAAACCAATTCTATTGATTTAAACATTTTTATTGATTATGTTGACTTCTCATTGGATAATTGCCCTATACAAACTTTTTAGACAAAACGTGGGCCATATGACTTTCGCGCAAAAACTTTACACCTTGATCGCCATCGCCATCGCCGGGCT
>JBGSBQ010000037.1:0-14425 GCA_041730475.1 Sphingomonadaceae bacterium | reverse complement strand
GAAACCGCGCCCTTCACCCAGCAGCAGGTTGGCCACCGGTACCCGCACGTTCTCAAACAGGATTTCGCAATGCCCGTGTGGCGCATCATCGAAGCCGAATACCGGCAGCGGACGCAGCACCGTCACCCCCGGCGTTTCGCGCGGCACCAGTATCATCGACTGCTGCAGGTGGCGATTCGGATTGGCGGCATCGGTCTTGCCCATGAAGATGAACACCTGACAGCGCGGGTCGCCAGCGCCGGACGACCACCACTTGCGGCCATTGATCACGTAATCATCGCCGTCGCGCACGATGCTGCTTTCGATGTTGGTGGCGTCGGACGAAGCCACGCCCGGTTCCGTCATCGCGAAGCAGGAGCGAATCTCACCGGCCAGCAAAGGCTTCAGCCATTGCTGTTGCTGGGCCTCGGTGCCATAACGGGCCAGCACTTCCATGTTGCCGGTATCGGGCGCGCCGCAGTTGAAGGCTTCCGGCGCCCATTGCGAGCGGCCCATGATTTCGCACAGCGGCGCATATTCGAGGTTGCTCAGGCCAGCGCCATGCTCGGACTGCGGCAGGAACAGATTCCACAGGCCGGCCGCGCGCGCCGCCGCCTTCATTTCTTCCATCGCGCGGGTCGGCAGCCAGGCATTGCCAGCGGCGCGGTTGGCTTCCACTTCGGCGTGGATGCGCTCCTCATTGGGGTAAACATGCTGCTCCATGAAGGCCGTCACGCTGGCCTGGAGCTGCTTTACTTTCGGGCTGTAGTCAAAATCCATGATCTGTTCCTTGAGGGTGAATTCAACGGTAAGTGACGGTACCCGGTTCGCCCAGCCATTCGAGGTGGGCGTAGTTGTTCAGGTAAGCGAGGCTGACCTGACCGGGGCGGTGCTGTAATTTGGTGATGGCGCAATTGGCCAGGGTCCAGCTCATGTCCGTGACCTGTTCATCCTGCAGGCCGAGGATGTGCTGCATCAGCGTGGCGATGGTGCCGCCGGAGGTGAAGACGATGGTCGATCCGACACTGGCGCTGCCATCCTCGGCAACACTGTGCAGGCGCTCCAGCGCGGTCACGCAGCGCTGGCGGAACGCGGGCCAGGTTTCGCTATAGTCGGCATCGTGCCAGCCGCCCATCCAGCGCTGCATGGCGGCGCGGAAGATCTGCTCAAAGGCGCGCATCGGCGAGCTGTCGCGACCACGCTCGGCCAGCAGGCGCTGGAACAGGGCCGGGTCGGCGAATTCCGGGCAATGCCGCAACAGCACTTCGTGGTGGTTAAATTCAGCGAAGCCGTCGTCGGTCAGCCATTCGGTGTCGTTCAGCGCGCTGCGCGGCAGCTCTGCCAGACAGGTGTCGGCAGTCTGCCGGTGGCGCGCCATGCCGCCCGTGACCACCCGCTGGAAGCTCTGGCGGCTGTTGGCAAACCATTGCCCCAGCAGGCGCGATTGCTCGAAGCCCAGCGTCGACAACTGGTCGTAATTGGCGCTACCAAACGAAGCCTGGCCATGCCGCACCAGATAAATATGTCCCATCGCGCTACCCTTGCTGTGTATATCCATGCCACAGCCTACCGGCACGACTATAATTCATCAAATGAATAGTTTTAATCCACATCTATCAATCCCATGCATATATCCCGCGTCGATCTGAACCTGTTCATCGTCTTCGAAGCGATCTACGCCGAAGGCAGCATCACGCGCGCCAGCCTGAAGATGAATTTGACGCAGCCCGCGATCAGCCATGCGCTGAACCGGCTGCGCCAGTTGTTCGATGATCCGCTGTTCGAGCGGCAGGGCCATGTGATGGTGCCGACGCCGCTGGCGCGCTCCATCATCGAGCCAGTGCGGGCCTCGCTGCGCGGCTTCGAAGTCACGCTGAACGGCGTCGAACGCTTCGATCCGGCCAGCAGCGAACGCACCTTCTCACTGGCCTTGCGCGATGTGCTGGAAGCCAGCGTGCTACCGCCGCTGATGGCCAATCTGGCGCAGGCAGCACCGGGCGTGGGCTTGAATACGCTGCAGGTCGGGCGCCGCGAGATGGAGGGTGAACTGGCGGCCGGCACGCTGGACGCGGCGATCGACGTGCTGCTGCCGCTGGCGCCCGAGATCCGCCATGCGCGACTGGTGATGGACAAGACCGTGGTGCTGGTGCGGCGCGACCATCCGAAAATACAGGGCGCGCTCGATCTGGACACCTATCTGCAACAGGAACACATCCTGGCCAGTTCGCGCCGGCGCGGGCCGGGGCTGGAGGATTTTGAACTGAGCCGGCTGGGGTTGCAGCGCCGCATCCGGCTGCGCTGCCAGCACTACTTCGCGGCCTGCCGCGTGGTCAGCCAGACCGACCTCGCGCTGACCATGCCGGAGCGGCTGGCGCAGGTGGTGAACCAGCAGTTCGGCAACCAGATCCTGCCCTTCCCGCTGACCATCCCCTCACTCGACATCTACCTGTACTGGCACGCCAACGTCGACACCGACCCCGCCAACCAATGGCTGCGCGCACAAATCATGCAGGTGACGCAGGCGCTGGCCTGATCATGATTGGCGCCGTTCTTTGTCTAAATTAGCTAATACCGTTCAGTTAAGCCATCGAAGTCCCCGGCTCGTCGTCCTCGCGCAAGCGGGGACCCATACTAAGTATCGACGCATGATCAACATGGATTCCCGCCTGCGCGGGAATGACGCGTAAGCAAGTGTTATAACTTAACTGAACGGCATTACCGAAGGCTGGCTATTTAGCTTCGCACAGTAGCAGACAGGCCGCAAAAGAATTGGGGCATAGTGCAAAGTTCACGGTAGCGCCGCGCAGCCAGCCTTGCCGGCGCTCTGGCTGCGGACTGCCCGGGCGATGTCGGCGGCAAGACGGATGAGGGCGCGGCGGTGACCGGCGACCAGCTCGGCGTAGCCGGCGCCGACCGGCTCGCTGGCGATGGTGCGGCAGGTCAGCACCGCATTGCTGCCGACCGCGCGCACGCTCCACACCACATCAAGCAGCGCATACTGGCCCGGTGCCGACTCGAAGCGCTGCACATTGGTGCTGATGCGGTACACCGTGGCCTGCTCCGGCGTCGGCGTACGGAACACATCGATGGTGCCCAGTTCTGCACTGAGCGTCTGCGACAGTGCCTGCCCGATCTCGGACGCCAGCGGCGCTGACCAGCGCTCCTGCTCCAGCAGCTCGACGCGGCCAGCGCCTTGCGTCACCACCAGCTGGCTGCGCGCCACCTGCGGCGGCACACTGACCGCCTGCACTTCGATGTAGTACGGCGCTGCTGCCGTGGCGGGCCCCGGCCCGAGGCCTTGACCATTACTCAGGCTGTAAAAACGCTCGGGCGGCACGCTGGCGCAGCCGGCCAGCAGCACGCCGCACAGGGCGATCCAGTTGAGGCGCTTCATTTCGAGTCTCCATTCGGTTTGGCTTTGCCGCGCAACAGCGATTCCGGATGCCGCTCCAGATAATCGGACAGCGCATTCAGCGATTGCAGCGTTTGCGTCAGCTGCTGCAGCGCCTCGCGCAGATCCGACTGCACTGGCGAATCTTTTTGCAGCATCTGCTCGGCCGCGCCAAAGGTCTTCTGCGCCGCGCCCAGCGTGGTCTTCATCTCCGGCACCACCTGCGCATCGAGCTGCTTGAACAGCGTGTTGGCGCTCTTCAGCGTATCGCGCAGGTTGTTGCCGATCTCGCTGAACGGCACCTGATCGAGCTTGCGGGCGATGCTGGCGACCTGCGTTTGCAACTCTTCGAGGCTATTCGGCACGGTCGGCATCTGCAACGGCGATTGCGTGATGTCGAGCTTCACCTGCGCCGAATTCGGGAAGAAATCGAGCGCGATATACAGCTGCCCGGTCAGCAGGTTGCCGTTGCGGAGCTGGCCACGCAAGCCACGGCTGACCATGCGCTCCAGCACCAGCGGCCCGGCATTGCGATCCTGCTCGTCGGCGATGGTCTGCTGAAAGCGCTTGCCCAGCCGCGCCGGATACATGTCGACCGTAACCGGCATGCGGAAGTCCTTCTTGACCGGATCGAATTCCACCCCGACCGAGCGCACCTCACCCAGCACGATGCCACGAAAATCCACCGGCGCGCCGGGCGACAGGCCGCGTAGCGACTGGTCGAAATACAGCACCGTGGTAATCGGCACACCATCCGGCTCGCGCATGGCACTGGCCTGATCCTGCGCCAGCGCGAACTCGGTGGCCGCTGGCGCCGCCGCTTCCGGCTTCTGGCCGCTGATGCTCTCGAACGCGATGCCGCCCACCAGCAGTGCCGCCAGCGATTGGGTATTCAGCTTGAAGCCATCCGAGTCGAGTCGCACATCGACGCCGCTGGCATGCCACCAGCGCGTGTTGCGGCCCACGTACTGGTCATACGGCGCGCCGATGAAGACCCGCATATTGATGCCGCGGCCTTCGTTCTCCAGATCGAAACCGATCACCTGCCCGACTTGCAGACGGCGATAAAACACCGGCGACCCCACATCGACCGAGCCGAGGCTTTGAGCGTGCAGCGTGTACTGCGTACCCTTCTGGTCGCCCGTCACCTGTGGCACCCGTTCCAGCCCGGCGAATTCATTACGCATCTCGGCCGACTTGCCGGCATCCACCCCGATATAGGCGCCGGATAGCAAGGTGTTCAGGCCCGTCACACCGCTTGCGCCTATCCGTGGCCGCACCACCCAGAAGCGTGTATCGGCGGCCGTGAAGCGGCGCGCCTCCTTGCTCATATCAATCGTCACCAGCACCTTGGACAAATCCGGCGCCAGCGAAATGGCGCGTACCAGCCCGATATCGACATCCTTGTATTTGACCTTGGTCTTGCCCGGCTCCAGCCCGTCGCCGCTGCGGAAGCTGACCGTCACCGTCGGGCCCTGATCGGCAATCGACTTGACCACCAGACCCAGCCCGATCAGCGCGGCCAGCAAGGGCACCAGCCAGACCAGCGATGGCAGCCAGCGACTGGCCTGATCGATGCGCGGCTCCGGCAGCGCCGGCGCTGGGGGATTGGACGGTGGCGGCAGCTGCGGATCAGCCATGCGGGTCTCCAGTGTGGGTATGGGGCGGGAGCGGGTCCCAGATCAGGCGCGGGTCGAACTGCATCGAGGCCAGCATGGTCAGCACCACCACTGCGCAAAACGCCAGCGCGCCGGGACCTGCCGTGATCACAGCCAGCGACTGGAAGCGCACCAGCGCCACCGTCAGCGTGATGACGAAGATATCGAGCATCGACCAGCGCCCGACAAATTCGACCAGCCGGTACAAAATCGTACGCTGGCGCGGCCGCCAGCGCGAACGGCGCTGGGCCGTCAGCGCCAGCAGCGACAGTGCCGCCAGCTTCAGTACCGGCACCACGATGCTGGCGATGAAGATGATGGCTGCCAGCCCGGGCGAGCCGCTGGTCCAGAAGTACACCACGCCGCTGATGATGGTGTCGTCTTCCTTGCCAAACAGCGAGTGGGTGTACATCACCGGCAGCAGGTTGGCCGGAATATAGTGGATGGTGGCGGCCTGCAGGAAAGCCCAGGTACGGGCCACGCTGTCGGGATGGCGGTGGTGCAGGCGCGCGCCGCAACGCTGGCAGCACTGGTGCGTATGCTGTGCTGTGGGCTGCTCGTCCAGCGCCACCAGCCCGCAGGCATGGCAAGACAGCAGCGGCGCCCCCGCCGTCAGCGCATGGTAGTGCGGCGCTGGCGCCGGCGCATGGCCGGGCAGCGTATCGGCCAGATTCCACAGCAGGCGCGGATCGAAGGACACCACGACGGCCAGCATCAGCGTCAGCGCGCCAAAGGCAAACAGGCCCGGTTGCATCACCACATGGGCGAGGCTGGTCATCTTGACGATGGTGATCAGGATGCCGATCATCAGCACCTCGGTCATGCCCCAGCGGCGCGCCAGATGGATGGCGCGCAGCAGCCGGTGCAGGCCGGGCGGGCGGACGCCAGCGCGCAGGCCGAGCGTGACATACAGCAGCGCGCCCAGCTCGACGGCGGGCAGCAGCATCGTGAACAGGAACACCACCAGTGCCACCAGCTGCATCTGCTCCGACCACAGCACGGCGATCGCCCCCAGCAAGGTAGCGCCGCTGGTGTAGCCGTTGATTTCAAGGGACACGATCGGGCAACACTGCGCGATCAGGAAAGTGAAGATGGCGCCCAGCGTAATGGCAGCCATGCGGTTGACGTCGGAATAAATCCCCCGGTACAGCACCGAGCGACAACGCACGCAGCGCGCCTTGTCGCGCGGCTGCACGGCGCGCCGCAAGTGCAGCACGCCGCAGTCATGACAGCTGATCAGATCGGACCGACGCATGGGCTGGCAAAAAGGACAATAATGCCCCCATCATACGATAAATGCCGCCCCCCGGCAGCGTCGTTCCCGCGCAGGCGGGAACCTATACACCGCATGCCCATAAACGCGGCAAAGAGTCCCCTCAGGCGCCGAGAAAGTCCAGCAGCGTCGACGCCACCACCTTGGTCGCCTTGCGCAAGTCCTCCAGCGCCAGCCGCTCGTCAGCCTTCTTGGCATTCGATTCCGGCACGCTACGCGGACCAGCGCCATACAGCACCGCCGGGATGCCCTGTTCGCCGTACAAGCGGGCATCGGCATACAGCGGCGTACCCTGCGCCGGTATCAGCTCGCCAATATAGGTCTGCGCATTCTGCTGCAGGCTGGCGACCAGCCGCTCGGTGCCCGGCTGCGGGCGCAGCGCGTGCGACAGCAGCAAGCGCTTGATCTCGACCGTGATGCCGGGAATGCCGCGCGCCGCGTCCTCGATCAGTGCCCTTACCTGCGCCTCTACCGCCACCGGATCTTCCTCCGGTATCATGCGGCGGTCCATCTTCATCACCACTTTGCCCGGCACCACATTGGTATTGGTCCCGCCATCGATGCGGCCCACCAGCATGGTCGGACTATCGATGCCCGGCACCTGCGACTTGATCTTTTTCAGTTCCGGCAACTGGCCGTAAATCGCATTCAGGATCTTGGTGGCCGCCTGCAACGCGTCATGGCCGGTCTCCGGCATGGCGCCGTGGCCGGACTTGCCGTGCACCGTGATCTCCAGTTGCAGACAGGCGTTGTGCGCGGTGACGATGTTGTAGCTGAAGCCAGCCGCTATGACGAAGTCCGGCTTGGTCAGCTTCTGTTCCAGCAGCCAGCCCGGACCCAGCAAGCCACCAAATTCCTCGTCGTAAGTGAAGTGCAGCTCCAGCCCGCCCCTCAGCGGCACGCCCAGCGCTTCCAGCGCGCGCGTGGCAAAGATGTAGGTCGAGAAATCGCACTTGGACACCGCAGCGGCGCGGCCATAAATATAGCCGTCTTCCACCACGCCACCATATGGCGGATAGGTCCAGTTATCACCGGGCGGCACCACATCGCCGTGCGCGTTCAGCGCCACCGTAGGACCACCCGCCTGATATGGGCGGCGCACGATCAGGTTGGTGATCGACTCCATGCCGTAATCGTGTACCACCTGCGTCGGCACCGCATGCTGCTCGGCGTTCCAGCCATAGTGCTGCACCAGCTCCGCCACCATCTCGGCGTGCGGCGCGTTGTTGCCCGGCGGGGTATCGGTCGGAGTGCGCAGCATCTGCTGCAGGAACGCGACCTGCTCGTCGAAATGGGCGTCGATCCACTGCGCCAGTTGTTCTTTGTGAGTGCTCATCATGCGTCCTTATTGTGCGCCAGCTTCGTACCAGGCCGCGATCTGGGCCCGTTCGGCGTCGGTGATATTGGTCAGGTTCCCGATCGGCATAGCCTTCAGCTGCACCGCCTGTTTATAGATTTTTTCCGCGTTCTGATGGATCTGTGCTGACGACTCCAGCATGATGCCCGCCGGCGCAGTTGCGAAACCGGGCTGGGTCGGCTGGGCCGCGTGGCAGCTCGCGCAGCGCTGCGCGATCACCGCCTGCACGCTGGCGAATTGCGCCGCCGGATCGGCCACCGCCGCCTGCGCCACCGGAGGGGCCGGCGCAATCGCCACCGCCACGCCCAACAGCAGCGCTACACCAATCACCGGATAGCGCCATTCGACGCGGCCCTTATGGCGCAGGTTGAAGAAGTGACGAATAAAGACGCCGGCCGCCATGATGAAGGCCAGCACCAGCCACGCGCGGTCATTCCGGTAGGTCATCGCATAGTGGTTGCTGATCATGATGAACAGCACCGGCAACGTGAAGTAGTTATTGTGGACGCTGCGCTGCTTGGCCTTCTGGCCATGAATCGGGTCTGGCAGGCGACCGGCCGACATGGCCTCCACCATCTTGCGCTGGCCCGGGATAATCAGCATCAGGACATTGCCGACCATGATGGTGCCGATCAAGGCGCCGACGTGGATGTAGGCCGCACGGCCCGACAGCCAATGGGTCAGGCCATACGCTGCGCCGACGATCAGCACGAAGATGGTGATGCCAAACCACAGGTCGCGCTGACCCAGCGGCGAACGGCACAGCAAGTCATACACGGTCCATCCCACCACCAGCGTGCCAACGCCGATGCCGATCGCCTGCCAGCTACCAATATCGGCCACCGACTTATCGATCATCATTGCCTGCGCATTAAAGTAATAGGCGATGGTCAGCAGCGCGATCCCGGACAGCCAGGTTGAATAGGCTTCCCATTTAAACCAGTGCAGCTCCTTCGGCAGTTCGGCCGGCGCCACCAGATATTTTTGCGGGTTGTAGAAACCGCCGCCATGCACCGCCCACAGCTCACCCGACACGCCCTTCTTCGCCAGTTCCGAACCCGGTGCCGGCGGCCGGATCGAATTATCCAGCCAGACGAAATAGAACGACGCGCCGATCCACGCGATGCCGGTGATGATGTGCAGCCAGCGCACGATCAGATTCAGCCACTCAAGGCCATACGGGATCAGATAAGCAAATGCGTCCATGACTTCCTTGGTCAGCGTGGGTTATAGGTGTGGCGAATCTACAGAAAGATAACGGCAAACGGTTCCTGCCACATGAACTATGGAGTATATTCAACATATTGCTCTTCGTATATCAACTCACTGCATCGATCTTTTTTATGGCCGCATTACCGCAACACCTGGACCTGCACCTGATCCGCATCCTCTACCTGCTGCTGGTGGAAAAAAACGTCTCCCGCGTGGCGCTGAAGCTGAATCAGCCGCAGCCCTCGATCTCGGCCTCGTTGCGCAAGCTGCGCGAACTGACCGGCGATCCGCTGCTGGTGCGCGGTGCGCGCGGCATGGTGCCGACCCAGCACGGCGAAAGCCTGCTGGTGCCGGCCAAGCGTATTCTCGACGAGACCGAGAACCTGTTCCTGAAAAAGTCGCCCTTCGTGCCACAGGACGAAGCGCGCGTGTTTCACATCGCTGCGCCGGATTATCTGGATAGCCAGTTCCTGCCCAATCTGGTGGCGCTGCTGCGGCGTGGTTCGCCCAACAGCAAGGTCAAGATCCATAGCCTGGGGCCGGGCACCGACTATGTACGGCTGCTGTCGGACGGCGAGATGGATCTGGTGATCGCCAACTGGGACGAGCCGCCCGAGCACCTGCACATGTCCAAGCTGTTCGAGGACCCGATCATTTGCGTGATGCGCGCCGACAGCCCGTATGCGATGCGCACCGGTAGCGAGGACATGACCTTGGCGGAGTATCTGTCGTTGCCGCATGTGGCGCCGTCGCAGATCCTGCCCGGCTACCATGGGGTGATAGATGATTATCTGGAGCGCCAGAACCTGCAGCGCAATGTGATGGTGGAATCAGCCTATTTCGGGCTGATTCCGTACATGCTGACGCAGACCGATCTGGTGCTGACCACTGGCCGCCAGTTCGTCCGCTATTACGAGCGCAATCTGCCACTGAAGATCTTCACGGTACCGGTCAAATTCCCGGCCATGCGCTTTTACCAGCTTTGGCACGAGCGCGTGCACCAGGCGCCCGAGCACAAATGGCTGCGCGATCAGGTCAGCGCGGCGGCCAAGGCGCTAGGGCAGAAACCCTAGCGCACTGGCTTTCGCTTAGTCGAAGCTGACCTCCTTGCGGTTGTCGCGCGAGACCCGGTCTATCATCTTGTTGTACGGGTCGACACCGACGTCAAACGGCTTGTCCTTGACCGTTACCGTCACTGTCGGCTCGCTGCCTTGCAGGAAGCGCTTGTCGGTGTACAGCACTCGCTCTTCGGCCTCCTTGGCGCCCGGCGCGCGCGCAAACACGGCAATCTCCACTGGTTCGTCATAGGCGCGCGCATGCTCGGTGCCCTTGCCATCGGCTTCCATCTTGGCCAGGTGCAGCTTCATCGTCACATCCCACTGGCCGTCAGCGCGTTTCACCGCTTTGGCTTCCGTGACCCGGTTATCGTAGAACACGATCTTCTCGAACAAGTCCGTGATCAGGGCTTGCTTGTCGGCCGGCGCTTCCGCGCGGATGTAGGTCAACAGCTCACGTGAAGTGGTGTACGGCGGCTGCTGGAAGCCCTTGTCCTGCAGGAAGCGCTTCAATGCGCGGTTGAGCGCCGCCTCGCCGATCTCGTCGCGCAGGCGATAGAACACCAGACTGCCCTTGCGATAGTGGATGTACTGCTGGTTCTCGACCCGGAACAGCGGCTGCTCTTCCAGCAGTTCGCCGCCGCGCTCACGCAGGTAGCGGTCCAGCTCATAGCGCAGGAAGCGGCGCATCTTGGCACGGCCGTATTCCTTCTCCATCACCATCATCGCCGAATACTGCGCCAGCGATTCGATCAGCATGGTCTCGCCCTGCACCCGCGCACCGACAATCTGGTGGCCCCACCACTGGTGCGCCACTTCATGCGCCGTCACGTAGTAGACGTAGTCGATATCATTCTTGTCGCGCAGGTCGGCGATGAAGCCTATGCCTTCCGAGTACGGGATGGTATTCGCGAACGACTGCGCAAAACTGGCGTAGCTCGGGAACTCCAGCACCCGCACCTGCTTATGCTGGTAGGGCGTGAACGCGCTAGTGAAGTAATCGAGCGACTTCTGGGTGGAACTGATCATGCGATCGACGTTGAAGCCATGCTTGCTGTCGTAATACACCTCGATCGGCAGGCCATGCCAGTCGCCCTTCTTCACATCCCAGCGTGCCGACAGGTAGGCGAAGAACGGCACCATCGGTTGATCCATCTTGTAATGGAAGTAGCGCCGGCCGTCCTTGCTCCAGCTGTTTTGCAGATAGCCGGGAGCAACCGCGATCTGGTCGGCGCTGGTCGACACCGTGGTCTCGAAGTCGATCCAGTCCGCGCCCGTACCGAACATGTGATTCAGATAGGCGCGCTGGTCTTCCAGCTTGGACATGCGCTGCGGTTCACCCAGGCCACGCTTGCGGCGCTCATTACGGTCCAGCAGTTCGCTGCCTTCGTTATACCCAAACTGCGGGAAGTAATCGAAGTTATTGAAGAAGGTACCGTTCAGGTTCAGTGAACCGGTGGCGCCGTTGTTGGTGAAGCCGGGATTGCGCATCTCGACCACGAAGTCCAGCGCCAGCGTGGCGCCCGGCGCCAGTGGCTGCGCCAGCTTCAGGATACGGAAGCCGGACAGCTTGTCGTCCAGCGTCACCTGATGCGGCGGCAGTGCGCCCCAGCTGATCTGCGCGTCCGGATTCTGCTGGATGCGCAATGTATCGAGCGGCGCGGCGGTCTTGTTCTGCAAGTCGTAATGACCGCGCACCACCACCCGCCGCTGCTCCGGATAGATATCCACGTCGGCCCGCACGCTGCTGATCTTCGGCTGCGGCAGGTCGCGGTACTGGCGGAACATCTTCTCGTAGCGGGCCTGACGATCCATCACGACATCGGCCGGCACATAGTGGTTCAGTACATTGGTGTTGTAGTAGATCCAGCCACCGGTGGCCGCAAAGCCGGCCAGACTGAGTGCCAGCGCCACGCCGGCACTGCCGGACAGGCGCTGACGCGCTACCGTGATGCGGGCGCGCCACTGCGGCACCAGCCCGCGCACCCAGAACGCCTGCGCCACGATCAGCAGCGCCAGCATGAACAGCGCCCAGTACAGCGCATACCACGCCCAGCCAGTCAGGAAATGGCCATAGCCATTCATGTCCGAGTGCGGCGTGGCCGGCAGGCCGCCGACGTTGTACAGATTGTGCTCGAAGTGCATGATGCCCATCACCGTCTGCAGCACCAGCAGCACCACGATCAGCAGGTAGCCAATGAATTTATTGTTGGTGAAGACTTGCAGCGCCAGCGCCAGCATCCCCATCAGGATGAACGGCACGGCCGCCAGCAGGGTGCCCTTCAGGTACAGCAGCGGTTCCAGCGCCACTCCGCCCTTGAACAGCTGAAACGCCATCGCAGCCAGTGCGCCGGTCAGCAAGAAGCCGACGATAACACCAACCAGCGCCAGCGCCTTGGCCGCCAGCGGCACCCAGTTCGGCACCGGCATCGCATCGCTGACATCGGCGATCTTGACCTGGCGCTCCTTGAAGATCAGTTCACCGGCGTAGAAGGTGACGATCAGGATCAGCATGAAGTTGAAGGAACTGAACAACGCTGTCAGCATCTGGTCCGTCATCGGATACACCTTGGTGCCGAACACGGTGCCGTCCTGCGAGGCACCGCCGATCAGATTCATGACGCCAAACAGCAGCATGACCAGAAACGGTACGCTGCGGAACACGCCGCTGGCGTCAAAGCGCAGCTGCTGCCAGCATTGCTGCCACGGCGTGGCGCGTCCGAAGCGCGGTTCGATGCGTGGCAGCTGCAACGGCGCCGGCACCGATGCTGGCACGGCAGCGGCGGCAGCCGCCTTGGCGGCCTTGGCTTTGCCAAACAGGCGACGACCGGTGCCGATGCGCTGTGGCTTGAACAGCACTACGGTGGCCACGAACATCAGCAGCGCCAGCACCGACCACAGTACGCGGTTGGCCAGCAGATAGATGCCCAGCGCCGGCATCGCCGCATTCGATTCCGCCGCCGAGAAGTAGCGCACGGTGCGCGAGAAGGCGCGCAGGCCGAAAGGATCGATCAGTACCGCGATCCATTCGTTATTGATGTCTTTGGTGAAGCTACCAGCTACCACCCACAGGATGAAGAAACCGATCACGCCCACGTAGACCAGCATCATCGAACGCGACGTCGCTGCCAGCAGCATCAGCAAGGCACCGATGAACAGCAAATTGGGCAGCACAAAGACGGCAAAGCTCCACGCGAAGTCATACAGCGAAAACGGACCGACCCGGGCCGGATCGACCCAGGGCATCAGCGGCCCAAGCATCATGCCGATGGCGACCAGCACGAAGATCATCAGGCAGGCCACCAGCCCGGCGGCGAAACGCCCCACCAGATAATCGAGCTTGCGCATCGGGGTCGCGAACAGCATGTCGGAGATGCCGACTTCACCGTCGCGCAGCACAGTGCCGGCAATGAAGACGGTGACGATGAACATCGAAATCATCGAGAACGCTGCCAGCAATTGCGCCGTGACGACCGGCGCATTACGGTTGATATTGCCGATCGCGCCACCCACCTGCACCGAATCGCTAGTAGTGGCGCCGAAGGCCATCAATCCCAGCAGCAGGCCGGCGACCCACAACAGCGGCTGGCGCAACTGGTAGTCGAGGTCAAACTTGAAAAATTCCCGCAACATGGTCACTCCTTACGCCGCTGCGCGAACCGGGGCGGCGGCAGTGCCGCGCGCCGCATTCCGCAATTGCAGGAAGTAGACGTGTTCCAGATCCGGCTCCACGCTGACGAAGCCCTCCTCCGGCTGGCTGTCGGCATACACATTAATCTGTGGCTTGCCGCCTACCAGACGGGCATCGAGCACATTGAAGCGGCTCTGGTATTCCGGCAGCGCCTCGGCGCTGATACTGCGGCGCCAGACTTTGTGCTTCAGCTGTTCGATGGCGGCCTGCGGCTCGCCCTGCACCAGCACCTCGCCCTTGACGATCATCGCCATGCGCGGGCACAGGTCGGTGACATCATCAACGATGTGAGTCGACAGGATCACCACCACATGCTCGCCGATCTTGGCCAGCAGGTTGAGGAAGCGGTTGCGTTCATCCGGATCGAGGCCGGCGGTCGGTTCATCGACGATCACCAGCCGCGGTGCGCCCAGCAGCGCCTGTGCGATGCCGAAGCGCTGGCGCATGCCGCCTGAATAGGTGCCGAGGCCACGCTTGCGCGCCTCCCACAGGTTGGTCTGCTGCAGCAGCGCTTCGACCGCTTCCTTGCGCTCGCCCTTGGCCGTCAGGCCTTTCAGCACCGCGAAGTGATTCAGCAGCTTCTCCGCACTGACCTTGGGATAGACACCAAAGTCCTGCGGCAGGTAGCCAAGCTGGCGGCGCAGCGCCTCCTTCTCTTGCAGCACATCGAGCTGGCCAAAATGAATGCTGCCGCTATCGGGATCCTGCAGCGTGGCGATGGTGCGCATCAGCGAGGACTTGCCGGCGCCATTCGGGCCCAACAGGCCAAACATCCCGTTCGGGATTTCGAGGCTGACATTGTTGATGGC
>JBGSBQ010000036.1:0-14467 GCA_041730475.1 Sphingomonadaceae bacterium | reverse complement strand
ACCTCGCGTGCGCCAAACGGCACCAGCGCCAGCTGCCCCACCTGCGGACGCGCGGCATGCTCGCACGGCCAGCGATAGTCAAAAATGGCGTTCAGCGGCGTATCGAGCGCAATCTGAAGTATGCAATGTGGAAAAATGCCCTGCATTGTTGCTGTCACCCTAGAAAAACCCGCAAAAAAATTGACCTGAAACAAAGTCCAACTGTCGAGCTGAAGGTATCCACAGTTTTTGTGGATAACTTTGTGGACAAGAGAAAATTAATGTCCGGAAACCACTTCATTCCTGATGCCCATCGTCGTAAACCGGGCAAAAATATGATTTTTTTCCTGTTTAAAATCAATCACTTGGAAAATACTCCCTAGGGAAGCGAAAAATCACCGGGTTTTCCCGCCGCTGTGCATAACTGAAGTATTTAGCGCAGCTTTTTGATCCGAATCAAGCATTGGGGAGGGGTTTATCCACCGTTACTGCGCAGCACAATTGAGCGGCGCCGGGCTGAAATTGTAGTGCTGCCTTAACGGCAAGGTTTGCGACGTCACAACGATCTTTCCCCGTCCCCCAAGCAGCCGATTTATCGTGCAGTGCAGCATGAAGCTCGAGCAAAACAGCGACATTATGGCTAAGTCACGGTTTACTAAGTACTTTTATTTTTTATCCACAGTTTTTGTGGATAACTTTGTGAACAACAAAGAAATAAGCTGCTGTGCCTGCGGGGATAAGGTTTACGACTTGTCAAACATTGCGCAAAACACAAAAACATATATGCTTTTAAATCAATGACTTAGCAACTGTACAAGGGCGGGGGAAAAAGCACTGCCTGTTATTTCCGCAGCAAAAAAAATTGTGCATAAGTCGCTCTTGCATGTTTGTATTGCCAATGAAAAAAGGGCACGTTTCAGCCGAAACGTGCCCTTTGTTAGCAAATTACATCAAGCGCGTTGGGCGCGGCTATAGCTGTGGACGGCCTCGACCATGGCGGCCACGTTTTCCGGCGGCGTGAACTGCGAAATCCCATGGCCCAGATTGAACACATGGCCATTGCCAGCGGCCGGGGTGCCGTAGGCGTCCAGCACCTTGTGGACTTCGGCGCGGATCTGGTCCGGGCTGGCGAACAGGATGGCCGGGTCCAAGTTACCCTGCAGGCCGACCTTATGGCCTACCAGCTGGCGCGCCTGCGTCAGATTGACGGTCCAGTCCAGACCGACAGCGTCGGCGCCGATGTCGGCAATCTGCTCGATCCACTGGCCACCGCCCTTGGTGAACACGATGGCGGGAATCTGCACGCCGTCTTTCTCGCGTTTCAGTTGCGCCACCACTTGCTGCATATACTTGAGCGAAAACTCCTGATAGGCACCATCGGCCAGCGCACCGCCCCAGGAATCGAAAATCATCACCGCTTGCGCGCCAGCGTCGATCTGGGCGTTCAGGTAGTCGGCCACGGCTTTGGCGTTGATGGCCAGAATGTGGTGCATCAAGTCAGGGCGGTTGTACAGCATCTTCTTGATGGTGTGGAACTCGCGCGAGCCCTGACCTTCCACCATATAGCAGGCCAGCGTCCACGGGCTGCCCGAGAAGCCGATCAGTGGCACGCGGCCATTGAGTTCGGTGCGGATCTGGGTCACGGCCTTGAACACATAGTCGAGCGAACCGAGTTCCGGCGCGCGCAGCGCCAGCACTTCCGCTTCGGTCTGGAGTGGCGACTTGAACTTCGGCCCTTCGCCTTCGACGAAATACAGGCCCAGGCCCATCGCGTCCGGCACCGTCAGGATGTCCGAGAACAGGATCGCGGCATCCAGCGGGAAACGGTCGAGCGGCTGCAGCGTGACTTCGGTGGCGTAGTCGGGGTTGGTGGCCAGCCCCATAAAGGAACCGGCCTTCTGGCGCGTGGCACGGTACTCCGGCAAATAGCGGCCAGCCTGGCGCATCAGCCAGACCGGCGTGTATTCGGTCGGCTGGCGCAGCAGCGCGCGCAAGAAGGTGTCGTTCTGGAGCGGGGCGAATTGTGGCATGAATGGCAATCAGGGCTGGCGATAAAGGCGCTATTATCGCATCCCGCGCTACTTTTTTTGCCATCGTCCGGGTACTTGATGGGGCCTGGCGCATCACAATTTATGCTGGAAGATTGCGCGTCCTTTCACTATGATGCGTAGCACCCCGCGCCGACCACCATTTGGAGTCTTCATGAGCACTGCTTCCCCTGCCATTTCCACGGCTGCCTACGGCACCTGGCCTTCGACCATCAGCGCCGCGCGCGTGGCGGCCGGTGCCACCCCGCTGGCCCAGCTGGCCCTGGGCGGCGCCGATGGCAACGACGTGTTCTGGCTGGCCGGGCGGGCCGCCGAAGCGGGCCGCAATACGCTGCTGCGCCACCACGGTGCCGCCACCAGCGAACTGACCGAGCGTCCCTACAATGTGCGCAGCCGGGTCCACGAATACGGTGGCGGCGCCTACACGGTCGATGGCGATACCCTCTATTTTTCGCATTTTGCCGACAATCTGGTGTACCGCATGCAGGCCGGCAGCGCGCCGCAGGCCTACAGCCGCCTGGGCCTGCAGCGCCACGCCGATTTTAGCGTCGACCGCGCGCGCGACCGCCTGATCGGAGTACGCGAGCTGCATGGCAGCGATCCGCATGCGCAGCCCGCCAACACCATCTGCGCCATCAACGCCGATGGCAGCGAGACGGTGCTGGTGGCAGGCGCCGACTTTTACGCTGCGCCACGGCTGTCGCCGGACGGCCGCCAGCTGGCCTGGTTCAGCTGGGACCATCCGCGCATGCCGTGGCAGGGCACCGAATTGTGGCTGGCCGAGGTTCAGGCTGACGGCAGTCTGGCAGCGGCCACGCTGGTGGCCGGCGGCCCAGCGGAAGCAATCTGCCAGCCCGAGTGGGCCCCCGACGGCACGCTGTACTTCGTTTCCGACCGCAGCGGCTGGTGGAATCTGTACCGCCTGCGCGATGGACAGGTGCATGCCATCTGCCCCATGGAAGCCGAATTCGGCGCACCGCACTGGACCTTCGGCGGCGCAATGTACGGCTTCCGCTCGGCCAGTGAAATCATCTGCACCTATATCGACAAGGGCGTCAGCCGGCTGGCCCGCTTGCTGCCCGACAGCGGCACGCTGCAAGCGATCCCCACCCCTTATCAGGAAATCCGTGAACTGCGGGTCGGCCCCGGCTGTGTGGCGCTGCTGGGCGGCGGCCCGACCATCCCGCAGGAACTGGCACGCATCGATTTCAGCAACGGCGAACTGGAAGTGCTGGCGCAATCGATCAGCGACTTGCCCGAGCCGGGCGACCTGTCGGTCCCGGACAGCATCAGCTATCCCAGCAACGGCGGCCGTACCGCCCATGCCTTTTACTACCCGCCACGCAACCACGCCGTCACGGCGCCGGCCGATAGCCAGCCGCCGCTGATCGTCATCAGCCACGGCGGCCCGACCGGCATGACCACCAACACGCTGAAGCTGGCGACCCAGTTCTGGACCAGCCGCGGCTTCGCCGTGCTGGACGTGAACTATGGCGGCAGCACCGGCTTTGGCCGCGCCTACCGCGATGCGCTACAAGGCCAATGGGGCATCGTCGACGTCGAAGACTGCATCGCTGGTGCGCAGGCGCTGGTGCAGCGCGGGCTGGTCGACGGTGAGCGCCTGATCATCCGCGGCAGCAGCGCCGGCGGCCTGACCACGCTGTGCGCACTGACCTTCCATAATGTCTTCAAGTTCGGCGCCAGCTACTATGGCGTGGCCGACCTGAACGGACTGGATCAGGATTCGCACAAATTTGAATCGCACTACAATGAATATCTGATCGCGCCCAAGGCGCAGGCCCAGGCCATCTATCAGCAACGTTCGCCCAGCAACCACACCGACAAACTGGCGCGCCCGATGATCTTCTTCCAGGGACTGGACGACAAGGTAGTGCCGCCGCAGCAATCGGAAGCGATGGTCAATGCGCTGCTGGCACGCGGCGTGCCGGTCGCCTATGTGCCACTGGAAGCCGAAGGCCACGGCTTCCGCAAGGCCGAAAACATCGTGCGCACGCTGGAGTCGGAACTGTACTTCTACCAGCGCATGTTTGGCCTGCACGACGCCACCGTCGCCGCGCCGGTCCAGATCCACAACCTGGCGGACTAAACGCGCATGAGCAACCCGCAACTGCAAGCCGAATTTGACGCGCTGGAATCGGGCGAAAAAGCCGTCCTGTCGCTGTTAGCCCTGCTGGGCGAACCGACCGGGCGCGCATCCATCCTGGAACACCTGCAACAAGCCAAGATCACCGATGCCGAGGGCCGCCGCTATAGCGTCGACAGCCTCGATGAAGCACTGCGCAAGCTGGACCGGCTAGCCTTTACCAGCGTGGTCACGGGGCGCGGTTTCATCTGCAATCCCAAGCTGCGCTGGTCGGCAATCCGTTCCGCCATCGGCTCGCACACGCTGGACGACCTGTATCAGGCGCATGACATCGTGGTGCCGCTGCGCCAGACCTGGAACAGCGTCGAACCGCGCAGCTACCGCGCCGGCGTGGCACGCCTGCGCATGGCGCTGCTGCGCGGCCAGGCCCCGCAACAGGTGCTGCCGCTGCTGACCTTCTGTCAGGCCAGCTACGAAGCGGCACAGCTGCACCCGATCATTGACATCTTCGGCCGCCCGTTCGAGCCGGGCATGCTGGCGCGCGTGCACCCGCTACTGCAGGACGACATCCTGATGCTGCTGCTGCAAAACGCGCAGCGCGAGATCGCCACCGCGCCCGTGCTGCGCGAGTTTTGCGAGCAGCACTTCCAGCGCCGTCTCGGCGCCAAGGACGATGTCAGCGCGGCGCTGCGCATGGCGCTGGCCGAAGACGCCATCCTGTGCGGCCGGCTGGACGACGCTTCGCGCTATCTGGAGCGCACCGGCGGCGCCCTGAGCCAGTTCCTGGCCAGCGTCATCGTGCTGCTGCGCGGCGCACAGACAGCGGCCATCGCCGGCTTTGACAATGCCCTGAAAACCCTGCGGCGCGAATCAGGCAAACGCAAACAGCTATTTTCCGGCATCGGCGGCCACCTGTATGTGCTGGCCATGCTGCGCAATCCGGACCCAAAAATGCAGAAGGCAGCCGAAGCCTATCTGGAAGCCGCAGTGCGGGCGCCGCAGCACCACGACACGGCCGCGCACCAGATGCTGGACCTGCTGCGCCAGATCCGCTCCGGCACCGCGCAGCCCGACGTGATGCTGACACGCGGCTGGGAAACCTCACTGGTAGCGCAACTGATACAAGGCCTGATGTACTACTGGCTGTCCCTGCCCCAGCTGGCCGAACGCCGCGTGCAATTGCAGGAGCTGGTGCAGCAGGCCGACGCCGCCGGCTTCCACTTGATCGCCGGCAGCGCCGCCACCCTGCTGGGCCATATGGGCGACGCCGAGCAAGGCAAACGCGCCGCCGCACTGCGCGCCAAATACGGCTACACCGACCTGACCCCATGGTTTGAACGGCAGGAAGCCTGGCAGCGCCAGCTGACCGCGCTGATCAACCTGCAGCAGCCAGCCACGCCGGAATCGGCCGGCGCCACCCGGCTGGCATGGATGCTCAGCTACGACGCCCGCCACGGCCTGACCGGGGTCGAGCCGCGCGAACAGAAGCGCGATGCGCGCGGCATCTGGAGCAAAGGCCGCGCCGTCGCCCTAAAGCGGCTGCGCTTCGAGGCCGAGCAGTTCGACTTCCTGACGCCGCAGGATATCCGTACCAGCGAAGCGATCGGGGTCGCCCATCGCGGCTACCATTCTTCCGGGCTGGCCTACGAAATCGACCCGCAGCGCGCCGCCGCCGCACTGGTCGGCCACCCGCTGCTGTTCTGGGCCGACCTGCCCGACCTGCGCGTCGAACTGATCGCCGGCGAGCCTGAACTGATCATCAAGAAAGACGGCGCCAGCCTGCATCTGAGCCTGTCGCCGGCGATCCCGGACGATGGCAGCACCATCATCATCCGCAAGGAGACCCCGACCCGGCTGCGTGCCATCAGCATCGAGGACGAGCACCGCCGCATCGCCGCCATCGTCGGCGACGGTCTGGTGGTGCCGGCCCACGCCGAGGAACAGGTATTGCAGGCGATCGGCTCGATATCGTCGATGGTGACGGTGCAATCCGATATCGGCGGCTCGCCCAGCTCGGACATCGAACAGGTGCCGGCCGATGCGCGCCTGCACGTGCACCTGCTGCCCTACCAGCATGGCTTGAAGATGCAAGTGCTGGTGCGGCCGCTGGCGAATGGCGCTTACTACGCGCCCGGCAGCGGCGCCGACAGCGTGATCGCCGAAGTCGGCGGCAAGCCGCTGGAAGCGCGCCGCAACCTGATCGCCGAACGCGATGCCGAACGCGCGCTGTTTGGCAAATGCCCGGTACTGGAAGCGGCCGAACGCGATCACGGCGAATGGCTGCTGGGCCAGCCAGCCCTGTGTCTGCAACTGCTGGTCGAGTTGCAAGAACTGCCAGCCGACAGCATCGTGCTGGCCTGGCCGGAGGGCGAGAGCTTCCGCGTGACCCACAAGGCTTCGGGCCAGCAGCTGCGGCTCGCCATCAAGAGCAACAAGGACTGGTTTGCCGCCAGCGGCGAGCTGCAAATCGACGAAAACGAGGTGCTCGATCTGCGCACCCTGCTGGCCATGATGGAAAAGAGTCAGGGCCGCTTCGTCGAACTGGGTGAGAACCGCTTTTTGGCGCTGACCGAGGAACTGCACCGACGCCTGCAGGAAGTCTCGGCCTACGGCGAACTGACGCCGGACGGCATCCGCATCCATCCGCTGGCCGCCTTCGCACTGGAAGAACTGGCCGACGATGTGGCCGGCCTGAAAGCCGACAAGCTGTGGCGCGAGCATCTGGCGCGCATGGCAGCGCGTACCGCATTCGTGCCGCAGTTGCCGACCACGTTGCGCGCCGAGCTGCGCGACTACCAGCTCGATGGCTACCACTGGCTGGCGCGGCTCGCGCACTGGGGCGTGGGCGCCTGTCTGGCGGACGACATGGGCCTCGGCAAAACGCTGCAGGCGCTGGCGCTGATCCTGTCACGCGCCGCGCAAGGCCCAACACTGGTGGTGGCGCCGACCTCGGTCTGCATGAACTGGATCAGCGAAGCGCAGCGCTTTGCGCCGACGCTGAACATCAAGCTATTCGGCTCCGGCGACCGCGATGTGACGCTGAAGACGCTGCAACCATTTGACCTGGTGGTAACCAGCTACGGCCTGCTGCAACAGGAGTCGGCGCTATTCGCCGGGGTACAGTGGAACAGCATCGTGCTCGATGAAGCGCAGGCCATCAAGAACGCCGCCACCAAACGCTCGCAGGCGGTGATGGCCTTGCAGGGCGAGTTCCGCATGGTGGCCACCGGCACCCCGCTGGAAAACCACCTGGGCGAGTTGTGGAACCTGTTCCGCTTCATCAATCCCGGCCTGCTGGGCAGTCTGGAACAGTTCACGCTGCGCTTTGCCGGACCGATTGAAAAGCCGCAGGACTTCCAGGCCGAAGTGGCGGCGCGCAACCGCCTGCGGCGCCTGATCCAGCCCTTCATCCTGCGCCGCACCAAGGCGCAAGTGCTGTCGGAACTGCCATCGCGCACCGAGATCACGCTGGAAGTCGACCTGTCCAAGGAAGAAACGGCGCTGTACGAATCGCTGCGCCGCGAAGCGCTGGAAAAGCTGGCCGCCGTCGAAGGTCCGGCCGAGAAAAAGTCGATCCAGATTCTGGCCGAAATCATGCGCTTGCGGCGCGCCTGCTGCAACCCGGCGCTGGTGGCGCCGCAACTGGGACTGGCGTCGAGCAAGCTGGCCGCCTTCGCCCACCTGCTGGCCGGCCTGCTCGACAACCGCCACAAGGTGCTGGTGTTCAGTCAGTTCGTCGACCACCTGAAACTGATCCGCGCCCATCTCGACGCGCAGGGCATCACCTATCAATACCTCGACGGCGCGACCAGCATGGCCGACCGCAAGAAGCGGGTCGATGCCTTCCAGGATGGCGAGGGCGAAGTGTTCCTGATCAGCCTGAAAGCGGGCGGCATGGGCATCAACCTGACGGCCGCCGATTACGTGATCCACATGGACCCGTGGTGGAATCCGGCGGTTGAAGATCAGGCCTCGGACCGGGCCCACCGCATGGGACAGTTGCGCCCGGTGACCATCTACCGGCTGGTGGCACGCCACACGATCGAGGAGGGCATTGTCGAGCTGCACCAGCGCAAGCGCGATCTGGCCGACAGCTTGCTCGATGGCAGCGATGTGGCGGCGCGGATGTCGGCCGGCGAGATGCTGGGCATGCTGCAGGAAGGCTTGCGGGCTTGAGCAGTAGGGCTGAGCGGCACGCCTGAAATTAGCCGCTCTCAAGCGGGCCGATTAATGATAATCTCCTCCGCTTCGATCCGCTGCGCGGTGCGCGCCGGGTCCATATTTTCACAAGGCTGCTATCAATGATCAAAACCAAGCTTGCATGGGCTATCCTGCTGGCATCGCTGGCCGTGACGCCGGCGGAAGCCAGCACCCAGGCCCACCACAAGGCCGCCAGCAGCACGGCCAAGGGCAAATCGGGTACCCATACCAGTTCCACCAAATCCGGCAAGTCGGCCAAGTCCGATAAAGGTGGCAAAGGCGGCAAAGCCAGCGCCAAAGTCGCCAAGGGCAAGGGCAAGGTCGCTGCCGTGGCCGGGGCCGCCGCAGTCGCTGCCGTCGCCGCCCCGCAACTGGCAGCGCTGGCGCCGGAACGCCGTCAGGACCGTGCCATGAACACCCTCAGCGGCCAGTTCCTGAACGCGCTGTGGCGCATCGATTCGGAAAGCGCGGTCTACGCCGGCAAGTACGACACCGCTGCCACGCTCACCGTGCCGGATCGCGAAACCCAGGCCCAGCAACTGGCCTTCATCGACGACTGGCTGGCCAAGTTCGGCAAAATCGATGGCCGCCAGCTATCGCCCAAGCAGCGCACCGACCTCGCGCTGCTGACCAATAAGCTGAACACCGACCGCTTCAACCTGACCACGCTGCGTGAATTCGAATGGAATCCGGCCAGCTACAACGTGGCCGGCCCGATTGATCTGATCCTCAATACCGAATACGCAGCCCAGCCGCAACGCCTGCGTACGCTGCTCAAGCGCATCGCCAGCATTCCCGCCTATTACGAAGCGGCGCGCAGCAATCTGGTCAATCCGACCCGCGAGCATACGCGGCTGGCGATTGCGCAGGCACCCGGCGTGCAAACCATGCTGACCGAACTGGACAAGGCAGCCCAGGCCTCGATCCTGAACGCTACCGAGAAGCAGCTGTTCAGCCAGCGCATCAGTGCGGCGCTGACGGCGGTGGATGGCTATGTCGCCTTCCTGCGCGAGCTGGACAAGCAGATGGACAAGACCGGCCAGCGCAGCTTCCGCCTCGGCAAAGACTTGTACGAGCAAAAGTTTGCCTACGAAATCCAGTCCGGCAGCAGCGCCGAGCAGACCTATCAGAAGGCGCTGGCTGCGCGCGAAACGCTGCTGACCAACATGGAAAAGATCTCCGACGAGCTGTGGGAGAAAACCATGGGCAACACCGCCAAGCCAGCCGACCGCTACGCCAAGATCGGCATGGTAATCGACAAGCTGTCGGCCCGCCACGTGGCGCGCGAAGATTTCGTCGCCGAGATCCGGCGCCAGATCCCGTTGCTGCAGGACTGGGTCGTCAGCCATGACCTGCTGACGCTGGATCCGAAGAAACCGCTGCAGGTGCGCACCACGCCGGCCTATCAGGCGGGTGTGGCCGGCGCCAGCATCGACGCACCGGGCCCGTACCGGCCGCAGGACCGCACCTATTACAACGTGACCCCGCTCGACGGCGCCACGCCAGAGGCGGCCGAAAGCAGCCTGCGCGAGTACAACTACTGGATACTGCAGATTCTCAACATCCACGAAGCCATCCCCGGTCATTACGCGCAGCTGGTGTATGCCAACAAATCGCCGTCCATCGTCAAATCCATCTTCGGCAATGGCGCCATGGTCGAAGGCTGGGCCGTGTATGGCGAGCGCATGATGCTGGAATCCGGCTATGGCGACAACGCGCCGGAAATGTGGCTGATGTACTCGAAGTGGAATCTGCGCAGCGTGACCAATACCATCCTCGATTACAGCGTCCATGTGCTGGGCATGACCGAGGCGCAGGCCATGGACCTGCTGACGCGCCAAGCTTTCCAGACCCGCAGCGAAGCGGTGGAAAAATGGCACCGGGTGCAGGTGTCGTCGGTCCAGCTGACCAGCTACTTCAGCGGCTACAGCGAGATTATGGAACTGCGTGAGCAGCGCAAGCAGGCGCTGGGCAGCAAGTTCAATCTGAAGGAATTCCATGAACAATTCCTCAGCTATGGCAGCGCGCCGGTGCGCGTGATCCGCGAACTGATGACGCAATAAGCCGCGCGACTGGCGCGGCAAGGCGGGGTGCCAGTGGCAATCACTGGCACCCCGTTTTTTATGGCCGCTTGCGGTCCCACAAGCGGCGCCAGCACTGCTTCGATACGATGGTTCATCCGCCGCCCTGTGGGCGCTTCTGCTACGATGACCGAAGGGAGTGATCATGACCATGCCCATCCAGTTCGACAGTCTCGAGTACGCCAAAACCCTGCAAGCGGCCGGTATTCCGGCAGAGCAGGCGGAGGCGCACGCCCAGGCCCTGATCACCGCCCTGTCCGGTGCGGTCGTGGTACCCAGCGAGATGGTGGTGTTCAAGGCCGATTTGCTGTCCCGCTTCGATCTGTTCAAGCAAGAGATCAATGCGCGCTTCGATTTGTTCAAGCAAGAACTCAATGCACGCTTCGACCTCTTCAAGCAAGAAATTGAGACAAGGCTGGATCAATTTGAACAAAAAATTGAAGCACGGCTTGATCAATTTGAGCAAAAAGTTGAAGCACGGCTTGATCAGCTTAACCTGCGCCTGACTGCGCTGGAGCGCAGTGTGCGTGGCCTGCGCGTCCTGCTGCTGACCTCGCTACTGTGCAACCTCGGCACCGGCGCGGCCGTCGTGCTGCTGCTCGGGCGACATTAGCCCCCATTCCGTTTGCGTGCGCACAAACCGTGCGCCTGATCTCATCATTAAGATGGTTCTCCCGTGCCTGCCAGGGCCGACGCTGCCCATGTTGCCCGCACCCATTTCCCACCGAAAGGAACTGCTATGGAGACCATCTCGCGCTGGTGTGCGGGCCTGCTGTTGCTGGTACTGGGCGGCTGCGCCAGTACCATGAACATGGGCGACCCCGGCGCCAAAACTGCCGCCACCGGTGCCGCCGGCGGCGCCACCGCCCATGGCGCCAACAAGCAACTGGAACACTGCGATAAAACCCTGGGCACGCTGACGCTGGTCGAAGAGGCCAACCAGCCCTGGCTGTACCAGCTGACTCAGGAATACCACGTCCAGAGCACCGTCCCGCTGCTGCGCCTGATCATCCAGCAATCGAACTGCTTCGTGGTGGTTGAGCGCGGTCGCGCCTTCCAGAACATGCAGGCCGAACGGGCGCTGATGGACAGCGGTGAACTGCGCAGCCGTAGCAAACTGGGCAAAGGACAAATGGTGGCCGCCGACTACACCGTCACGCCCTCGGTCAGCTTCAGCGCACGCGGCACTAGCGGTGGCAATCTCGGTGGTCTGGGTTGGGTCGGTGCCGTGGGTTCGCTGGTGGTCGGCTCGATGCGCTCGAACGAAGCATCGACCATGCTGCTGCTGACCGACAACCGGTCCGGCATCCAGCTAGCGGCGGCAGAGGGCAGTGCGAAGAACTGGGACTATGGCGTGCTGGCCGCATTTTGGGGCGGCGGCGGCATCGGCGGAGGCGGCTTCAGCAGCACCCCGCAGGGCAAGGTGCTGGTGGCCGCTTTCATGGATTCCTACAACCAGATGGTCAAGGCCGTGCGCAACTATCAGGCCCAGGAAGTGGAAGGCGGCTTGGGAACAGGCGGCAAGCTGAAGACCAACTAGTGTCCTGAATTGCTCGTTCGTTGAAAAATAAATAGGGCGAAATTGTGGCGCGACAAGGAACAAAGCACAGCAAGGCCGGTAATGCTGTTCCGTCAAGGCGCAGTTCGGCTGGCAAACCCCACAGACGCAAAGCCGGGGTCAGACGGGGACGCCGAGACCCGGCGGGTCTGACCCCAGGTCTTGCCTTGGGGGGCAAGCGTACGCTACGGCACTTTAACCGAACGGCATTGCAGCAAGGCCGGGGCCTTGCGTGCCTGTGTGACGCAGTATCGGTGCGACTCGCGCCATATTCATTCAACGCATCTGCAATGCAGGACACCAGGATCGCCCATTGGGCTCAGGGCGCTTGTTCCGGCGCCTGCGACAGGCGCACAAACATCGGCGCCACCAGCAGGCCCAGCTCGTACAGCAAACACATCGGAATCGCCAGCGAGAACATGCTGACCGCATCCGGTGGCGTCACCACGGCGGCCACGGCAAAGGCGCCGACGATGGCATACGGCCGAATCTCTTTCAGCTTGGCCACGCTGACCAGCCCCATACGCACCAGGATCACCACCACCACCGGCACCTCGAAGGTGGCGCCGAAGGCCAGACACATCGACATGACAAAATCGAGATAATTTTCAATATCGGGCGTGACGGCAATCGACTGCGGCGAGAACTCGGAAATGAACTTGAATACGCGGCCGAACACAAAGAAATAGCAAAACGCCACCCCAGCCATGAACAGCGCCGACGAGGAAATCACCAGCGGCGCGATCAGCCGCTTTTCATGCGCATACAGGCCGGGCGCCACGAAAGCCCACAACTGGTACAGCACCCACGGCAGCGCGATCACCAGCGCAATCACCAGCGTCACCTTCATCGGCACCAGAAACGGCGAGGTCACGCCGGTGGCGATCATCTTCGAGCCCACCGGCAGCGCCGCGATCATGGGTTCGGCAATGATGTCGTAAATGCGTGCCGGACCGGGCCAGATCATCAGGCCTACGCACACAATCACGATCCCGATCGTGGCCCGCACCAGACGGTCGCGCAGCTCGATCAGGTGAGAGATAAAGGTCTCTTCGCCCTGCTCAGGTTTAGTCATTTAGTAAAACGAAGTAGGGGTATTGCCGCGAGGGCGGAAACGGGCCACGCGCGCGGCGCCGGAAATGACGTGTTGCTTGCCGCCATGCATTTGCTTGTACCAGGCCGGAATTGCGGCGCTGCGCACCACCTTCTTGCGGCGGAACTCACGCGCCTTGCGTTTCAAGTCGTCGTTCGTGACGCTGCTGATGACGGGCGTGGCCGGCGTATCGTGCCACGCATGCTGCACCTCGGCCACGTTGTCGGCAATCGAGTTTTGCACGTCCTGCTTGATGGCCTGAGCCGCGTCCTGCACATCCTTTTGCAGGTTGCGCAGTTCCTCCATCTCGATTTCACGCGAGACTTCGGATTTGACTTCATTCAGGTAGCGCTGGGCGCGGCCGTACAGCGTGCCTGCCATGCGCGCCACCTTGGGCAGTTTTTCCGGCCCGATGACGACCAGCGCCACCACACCGATCACTGCGAGTTTGGTAAGACCGAGATCGATCATAGATGTCCAGCATCCAGGGCAGGAACCGGCCAGCCGCATGGCCAGCCTGTTCCCGGCCCTTTACTGCTTGCTCTTTTCCTTGGCGTCGACGTCGATGGTGGTCTTGTCAGCCACCTGCGACGGGGCCGCCGGAGCAGCCGGAGCGGCGCCAGACTTGTCGTCGTCGCCCTTGATGCCATCCTTGAAACCTTTGACGGCCTTGCCGATATCGGCGCCGACATTACCCAGTTTCTTGGTACCAAAAATCAAAATCACCACCACCAGCAAAATTGCCCAGTGCAGCCAGCTACCTGTACCCATTTCCATTCCCCTTGCAAGGCGCGTACGCCCTAAAAAATTCGTTGAAACACAGCTTGACCGTCACAGTATAAGCGAAGCGCCTGCTGTCATGTAAATGCAATATACAACTTACAATATTGCCAAACTGTTGCAGGCATCGGCCCGCGTTACGCGCTGCGCTGACCGCGCCACGGCTGCGGGCCACCCACCACGTGCAGATGCAGATGGTACACCTCCTGCCCGCCGTCCGGCCCACTGTTGATGACGGTCTTGTAGCCGCCGGCCGGGCTGCCGTCGGCCTCGTAGCTGACGGCGCAGCCGAACTCGTCGGCCAGACGCGGCGCCAGCGCCAGCATCTTGCCCAGCAGCGGCGCATGGCTGGCGGTGCAATCGGACAACGTCGCCACGTGCTGCTTGGGGATCACCAGCAGGTGCACCGGCGCGGCCGGGTTGATGTCCTTGAAGGCCAGCAACTCTTCATCTTCATAGACGATGGTGGCGGGGATTTTTTTCTCGGCGATTTTGCAGAACAGGCAATTTTCCATGGAGGCTCCGGGGAGTAAGTGTGGCGCACGAGGCCGCGCAGTCCACCTCAGCGACGGCGCTAAGGATAACTGAGAATTCTTACCGGCCTATGAATGATTTCGACTGAGC
>JBGSBQ010000035.1:0-14840 GCA_041730475.1 Sphingomonadaceae bacterium | reverse complement strand
CCTGAGGCCCCTCGCCTGAACCGTGCATCACCAGCACCAGCGGCGCCCCTTGCGGCAAGCCCTTGGGGACATACGTGCGGTAGCTACGCGTCAGCCCACCGACTTCGAGGGTCGCCTTGCTGAACGTGCCGGAAAGCTGCGGACGCTCAGGGTCGGGCGTGTAGACGAAGTAGCCCAGCAGGGCTGCGAGCAAGCTCACCAGACAGAGCAGGCCCAGCAGACTCAGTTTCAGGAAACGCATCACTTTTTTCATTGCCGTGCCTAGGGAGGAGTAGATAGTTGCATCTTGCCAGAATAGAAAGGCAAGGAACAAGTCAGATAGGACCGGCCACGCCCTCGCCGGGACCAACGACGGCCGGGAGCGATGAGTGACGCCGGTTCCCGCCGAGGGGCGTGTGGCGTCGTTCATGCGGCACCATCGTGGCCCGGTCCCGCGATACCGTGACTGGTCGCAAGGCCGGCCTGGATCACGAAACCGTGGAACACAATCGCCCTGTCCTCTCCAAATGTGAATAGAACAGTAATTTGCGCCCCTTAACCGACCGCTGGTCCGAGAAATCACCCATGAAAATCCCATTCCTGCCCTCACGCGGCATTTGCGCCATGGTCAACACCATGGCCAGCCTGACACTACTAGGCGCGCTTGGCACGGCCCAAGCCGCCATCTTTAAAGATCCCCGCCTGGAGTCGCTGCAAGACGCTGGCAAATATTCTGACCTGGAGCAACTTGCGCAGGCCCGTTTACAAGGCCATGCCGGCGAAGCCGAGGCCAGTGCCGCCTTGTCGCTGGCGCTCACGTTCGTCGCCCCCGGCGATGCCAAGCGTCTCGAGGCCGGCGCCAGACAGGCCAGGCTTTGCATTGAGCAGCACCCATTGGTGGCGGCCTGCCATCTGGCGGGGGCGCAGAACCTGAGTATGCAGATGCTGAATATGGGCATGGCCAAAGCCATGCGCAATGTGGGGACCCTGCAAGCAGCCTGGATCCGCACACTGGAGCTGGATCCGGACAGCTTTACAGCCCGGGTGCAGTTGGCCAAACTGTATGTGACAGTGCCCGGCATGTTAGGCGGCAGCATGGCCAAGGCCAAGGAACTGGAGGCCGCCGTGCGCAGCAGCCAGCCCGAGACGGCACGCATCATCCGTGTCTACATCGCCGCCGAGGACCGGAAATGGGCGGAGATGGAGAGCGAGTTATTGGCACTCAAACCGGGCAAGGATGGCGCCATGCGCAGCGAGGTGCGGGAAGCCACCACGCAGTTAGCGAAGGTTTTCTTGAAGGATGGCAAAGACCTCGCCAAGGCCAAGAGTCTGTATGAGCGCCTGTTGCGCGATCAACCCAATTCGGCCTGTGGCTATTACGGCATGAATCGGGTCTTGGCCGCACAGGGCCAACCGGACGAGGCGATGCGCTACCTGGAGCGGGCCCGGGCCCTGAGCGACGCCGACGAATACCCGATCGAGCACCGACTGGGCGATGCCTATCTGGCCAAGGGAGACAAAGTACAGGCCAAGGCGGCTTATGAGCGCTATATCGCCAACAAGCGCGCCAATCCAGCCAATCTGGACAGCGCTCGCAAGAGCCTGAGCCAAATCAACTAGCCAGCGCGCCATGAAACTCAGCACATACTGTCCTACCGAACGTTCACAAAGAGAAATCAACATGACCGAAAACGATGTCCCCTTGTGGCGCTTGTACCTGTTGCGTGCACTATATTTGCTGGTTGCTGTGGGCTTGGCCTTCTCATTCTGGCCAGCGCTACTGCACCATAGTGACCTCTGGGCCCAGCGCCGCGGGGAAATGGCGGCCATGTTGGTGGGCTTGTCGCTGCTTTGCGTGTGGGGCTTGCGGTATCCGCTGCAAATGCTGCCATTGCTGATTTTCGAGTTGGTCTGGAAGACCGTGTGGATTGTGGCCTTTGCCTACCCCTTGTGGCAGCGTGGGGCGATGACACCGGGCGTCGAGGAGTCCTTCTATGCTTGCCTGGCAGGTATCGTGCTCACGCCGTTGGTGTTGCCTTGGCGGTATATCGCGCAGCACTATTTCAGCAAACCTGGCCAACGCTGGCGCTGATGAGGGCCGCTGGACGTTTCCGCCGTATTTTCACGCCACATTTATCGGAGTATCCTGTCGCCATGCTCCTTACTCCTGCCCCCAATGTCGCTCCGCAGGCGCTGTCTTTCCGTTGGCGGGCCTTGTTTGGCTGGCGCCGCGCGTGCACGGTCGCCATTATCTGCACCGTGCTGTATTTTTTGCTGAATCTCACCTATGAGAAGCACACCTTGCGCTTGCCCCTTAGGTTGTACAGCACTGGCGCGGTGGTACTGCTGGCCTTCGGCCTGTTCGAGCAATGGCCACGTCGACTGCCCAGATGGTTGGCGCGCTGGGCACTGCAAGTGGTGGCGGTCGGGGTGATAGTACCCGTCACCATTTTCCTTTTTTACAAGTGGGGCACGGCCGCGGGGGCGCCCGAATTCTGGGACGAACCGAAGCGCATGACCGGTTTCATGCTGATGGTTTTTTCAGGTACGCTGGTGGCCCCTTGGACTGCGCTGGTCGCATTGCTACGCCAACGCGAAGCCAACGCGGAGCAACAAGCGCTCGAATTCGAGTTGGAACGCACCGAGATGGCGCGCCAAGCGCTCGATGCCCACATGCGCCTGCTCACCGCCCAGGCCCAACCCCATTTTCTGTTTAACACGCTGGCCAATGTTCAGGCGCTGGTCGAGGCCGGCTCGCCGCGCGCGCCGCAGTTGCTGCAAAGCCTGACGGATTACTTGCGCGCCGCAGTGCCACGGCTGGATGGCTCTGCCAACACGCTGAGCCAAGAGTTGGAGCTGGTGCGCGCCTATCTGGAATTGATGCAAATGCGCATGCCCGACCGCCTTGCATTCGACTTGCATATAGGCGCTGGCGCCCACCTGCTGCGCTGCCCGCCGATGACGTTGCTGACGCTGGTCGAGAATGCCGTCCAGCACGGCATTGATCCCAGCGAAGAAGGCGGCCGCATCGTCGTGCGCGCCGAGTTAATGGAAAACGGGCGTTGCCGCTTGAGCGTCACCGACACCGGTGTCGGCTTGCAGGCAACCGGCCGCGGCCTCGGCACCGGGCTTGCAGCGCTACGCGAACGTCTGCATTGGGCCTACGGCGCTAGCGCAACGCTGAACTTGAGCGACGTGGAGCCGCATGGCGTGCAAGCCGTGATTGAATTTACTATCGAGCCAACATGACCCTAGCCACCCCTATCACGGCCTTGATTGCCGACGACGAACCACTGCTGCGCGAGATCATGGAGGCACGCCTGGCCGCCGCCTGGCCAGAGCTGTACATTGTCGCGCAGGCGCGCAACGGCCGGCAGGCTGTCGAGCTGTTCGAGCAGCACCAGCCAACCATTTGCTTTTTGGACGTCCACATGCCGGGCCTGAGCGGCATCGAGGTGGCGCGCCAGATCGGCAGGCGTGCGCATCTGGTTTTTGTGACCGCCTTTAGCGAGTACGCACTGGATGCGTTCGAGCATGGCGTGCTGGACTATCTCGTCAAGCCGGTCACCGCAGCGCGGCTGGCCGAGACCGTGGTGCGACTGCAGGCACGCTTGCAAACAGAGCAGCCGGCCGTGCATACCGATGCACTGCTAGCGCAACTGGCGGAGCGGCTCAAGCTCAACCAGCCGGAACCGATGCGCTGGGTGCGCGCCACGGTAGGCGGCTCGCTGCGGATGATCCCGGTCGATGACATCGACTTTCTCAAGAGCGACACCAAGTACACGCTGGTGGCCTACCGCGATGAAGGGCAAGCGGCGGAAGCGCTGATACGGATGCCGCTGAAGGAATTAATTGCGCAACTCGACCCAAAACAATTTGCCCAGGTACATCGCGCGGTGGTCGTCAATCTGTGTTCAGTTCGCCGCGTCACGCGCGGCGAGAACGAGACCGCCGATATCGAGCTCAAAGGCCGTAGCGAGCGGCTACCGGTCAGCCGCAGCTACTTACACGTCTTTAAAGAAATGTAAGATCCCCATGCGGATAACTGGACTCCCCTTCGGAGACTAATTCCTCAATGAGCAAGGCGCGCGCGTTCAGACCATCAGCGTCTCGCGCGCCGCCTGGCGGATCGCCTGCGTGGCGGGATGGCTGATGCGCCGCTCAGTCGTGATCGCATAAACCTGTTCGCGCAACGACGGAATGGTGGCGACCAGCACCACGCCGTACTGCGCGGAAATCGCGTTGGCAATCGCTGCCGGCGCGAAGAACACGCCTGCGCCAGCCTGTCCGAAGGCCTTGATCATGGCGCTGTCATCGAATTCGCCTATCACATGCAAGCGCGATACGTGCTGGTGCAACCACTGCATCAATCTGGCGTGCACGGCGAAGTCTTCGCCGGGCAATAACAGCGGTACCTGATTCAGGCAGTCAGGAAATGTTCCGGTCAAGCTTTGCGCCAGCGACTTGGCAGCGAACACACCAAGCTCGCTCTCGCCCAGCAGATGGTTATAGCCGCGCACGCTCAGATGGCTGGGCATGGGGCGGTCGGCGATGATCAGGTCGAGTTTATGCACCGCCATATCGGCCAGCAGCGCGGCCAGCCTGCCCTCGCGGCACACCAGACGGGTCGGCTGCTCCAGCGACAACGCGGGCGCCACCAGCCGGCACGCCACCGCCTTCGACACCGAATCGGACACCCCGACCCGGAACATCGCGATCGGGGCTGCCGCCTGATCCTTGACGACCTCCAGCAGGGCATCGCCGGCGTTAAACACATCCTCGGCATGGCGCAGCACGCGCTGCCCCGTTTCGGTCAGTTCCAGCCGCCGCCCGACCCGCCGGAACAACTCAACGCCCAGCGTATCGGCAAATTCGCTGAGCTGGCCGGAGATCGATTGCGGTGTCAGATGCAGCTGTTCAGCCGCCTTGGCGATGCTGCCGCTGCGCGCCACCATCCAGAAGTAGCGCAGGTGTTTGTAGTTCAGCGTCGTCACGGGACAGCCTCCGATCGAAAGTTTAATTCATCGTTTTATTCGATGTGTTAGCCAAGTATATTCGAATTGTACGAATGATTGCGGGCCCCTATCATGATTCCTGTCAACCACCACGAAAGGAAATGATCATGCACATCGCCATTCAATCGAACGGTTTAGTCCTGACCGAGAGCCTGCGCGAGTACGTCCACCGCCGCCTGCAAACCTCGCTGGGCTGGGCCTTGACCCGCCGCCTCGCCGTCTGGCTGTCGGACATCAATGGTCCGCGTGGCGGGCGCGACAAGCGTTGCAAGATCCAGATCAGCCTGGACCACGGCAAGACCATCGTGATCGAGGATACCGAGGAAGACCTGTACGCCGCGATCGACCTCGCGGCCGAACGCGCCGACCGCGCGCTGGCACGCCAGCTGGCCCGCAACCGCGCCTTCAGCCACGACAAGAGCACCACGCTGGTGGCGCAGGATCAGCCGTCCGACGACCCCGACCAACGTTAATCCATCCCCCTTGAGCGGAGCACTGCCATGACAGGAACCGAAAACATCGCCAGCAGCGCCATGTGGGCGGGCTTCATCGCCTTCGTGCTGCTGATGCTGGCCGTCGACTTGTGGGTCTTCGGCGGCAACAAGTCGCACAAGGTGACGGCCCGCGAGGCCGGCGCGTGGTCGCTGGGCTGGTTCAGCCTGGCGCTGGCGTTTAATGCTGGCCTGTGGTGGTATTTGAACGGCACCGTCGGCGCTGAAATCGCCGGGCAGAAATCGCTGGAGTTCCTGTCCGGCTACCTGATCGAGAAAGCGCTGTCGGTCGACAACATCTTCATCTTCCTGCTGATTTTCACGGCCTTTCAGGTCAAGCCGGAATTCCAGCGGCGCGTGCTGATTTATGGCGTGCTGGGGGCGATCGTCATGCGCGCCATCATGATCCTGGCCGGGGCCTGGGTGGTGAGTGAATTTAGCTGGGTGCTGTACCTGTTTGGCGCTTTCCTGCTGTACACCGGCGTGAAGATGCTGAAGAGCGTAGACCAGCAGCCCGACGTCCGGCACAACCCGGTGCTGCGCTTGGCGCGGCGCCACCTGCCGGTAGCGGAAGGCGACCATGGCGAGCAGTTTCTGGTGTGGAAAGACGGCAAGCGCTATGTCACCACGCTGATGCTGGTGCTGATCCTGATCGAGGCGACCGACCTGGTATTCGCGGTCGATTCGATCCCGGCCATCTTCGCCATCACCTCGGACCCGTTCATCGTGTTCACGTCGAACATGTTTGCGATCCTGGGACTGCGGGCCCTGTACTTCCTGCTGGCCGATATTGCCGACCGCTTCCACCTGCTCAAATATGGTCTGGCGCTGGTGTTGTGCTTCATCGGCCTGAAGATGCTGTTGCTGCCGTGGCTGCACATCCCGGTGCACGTGTAGCTGTCGGTGGTGGCGCTGCTGATCGCAGGGAGCGTGCTGGCCAGCTTGTATGTGAAACGTCCGAAATCAATTAACTGAAACTTTTAAGGAGAACTGTAATGCGACATTACGAAACTGATAGCGCCAGCGCCGCTGGCCGTATCGTGGCCTTGTGTATGGTGGTGGACGGCAGCATGGCGCCGTCGGAGCTGCGGGCGCTGCAACGCTCACGGCTGCTGGAATACATCGACATCGACATCGACACCTTCCACGACCTGGTCAACGACCTGTGCCAGGACATGCTGAGCACCTCCGTCAAGCACGAGCATGTGGTGCTGGAGGAGACGACCATCGATGCGCTGTTGGGTGAGATCCACGCCCCGGCGCTGCGCCGCGAACTGCTGCGTGCCATGTGGAACATCGCCGATGCCGACGGCGTGCTGGCCGATGCCGAAGCCAAACTGCTGGCGCGGGCCTGCAGCGTGTGGTCGGCTGAGTCGAGTTTCGTCAAGGACGAGGCGCGTCAACGGGCGCTCAACTAAAACGAACTGCGCGGCCACCACCGAGGCACACGCCGCACTACGCCTACGGTAGGTTGGGCAGCAGTTCGACCCGCAGCCAGCCGGCCGCCGCCCACGCCTTGAATTGCTCGGCACCAGACCCGTGCCCGGCCAGCACCACGCTGGCATCCAGATCGACGCTGCCACTCGCGTTGCGGCCGGCCTCCTTCACCGCATATAAGGCGAAGTCGGCCAGCTGGATGGCGCTGGCAATGGCGTCATCATCCAGTTGCCCACCCGCCAGCGGCAGGCTGACCATGCCGAGTGACGCCGTCACCGGGCCGGCCGCTGTGCCGGCCGCGTGCACCGCCAGCGCTGCATGCAGACGCCGTGCCATCTGCTGTAGCTCCTGCGCGCCGTTGGCCTGCACCAGCAACAGAAACTCTTCCCCGCCCCAGCGCACCGCGTGGTCCTCACCGCGCAACACCGTCCGCAAGGCGGTGGCAACGCCGACCAGCACCGCATCGCCAACATCATGCCCAAAGCGGTCATTGATCTGCTTGAAGTGATCGAGGTCGATCAGCAATACCCCCAGCACCGCCGTCGCACCGGGCTGGGCCCGACGGCGACGCAGGCCAGCCAGCAAGGCCGGCACCTGCTGCTGGACATAGCGGCGATTGCGCAAGCCCGTTAGCGGATCGGTCAGGCTGGCCTGCTCGAGCGACTGGTTCAGTGCCGCCAGCCCGTCGTTGGCCTGGCGCAGCGCTTCCGTCTGGCGCTCGACTTCCTGTTGCAGGCGCCGGCTTTGGCCTTTCAGGCGCCGTAAGCGCAACTGGAATAAGCCATACACGCTGCCGCCCGCTACCAGCAGCATCAGCAGCAGAAACAATGGCTCTTCGGTGAAGCGCGGCCGGATGGTCAGGTCCAGCACCGCCGCCTCGCTCCAGTGCACCCCATCCCAGCTGGCCTGGGCTTCGAAGCGCAGCGCTTGCGGTGGCAAATTGGTGAAATAAGCGATGTGGCGCTTGTCCGTCAGGCGCCAGTCGGGCTGGAACGGCGGCATCCGGTAGCGATATTGCAGCAGTTGCGGCACGCGGTATTCATGGGCTTCAAAGCTGATCTCGAGATCGCGCTGGTCCGGCCCCAGCGCCAGCTTGCCATCGCGCGGTTGCAGTGCCTGCCCGCCATTGACGACCTTGCGCAATACCATGCGCAAGGCTTGCGGTTCCGGCGCTGCAATCGTGGTGCGCACGGCGCCGGCCAGGCTGGCGGCCCACAGGTATTGCCCGTCCAGCACGCCTTTGTCCCGCCCCAGGCCGTTGCAGCAACGGATGCGGCTGTGACTGTCGCCGGCGCCGGGATCGATATGCACCAGCTGCATCGCGCCCAGCGCCCGCTCTGCGCCCGGCCGCAATTGAAAACGGTAAACCCCATCGGCGAAGGTGGCCCAGACCCAGCCATTCGCCTCGTTCAGGGAAAACACTCCATCCGCCGGCAGGCCCGACCCCTGCGTCCACTGCCGGTGGGCGTCCCCGGCCAATTCATGCACACCACGTTGGTAGGTGCCGACCAGCAAGGCGCCAGACTTCAAGGTAGTAATGGCGGTGACCATGGCGCCGCCCAGCGCAGTCTGCGCGCGCGGCGTCAGCATGGCGCCGTCCAGGTGCCACAGGCCACGGTCCGAGCCCACCCACAGCGTTTGCCCGCTGGCTGGCGCAAAGGTGGTCACGCCACCTGGCAACTGCTCGCGAAACAGCCGCAGCGCCTGCCGCGTGGCACGGTCAATCTGGTACAAGCCTTGCGCCGTGCCGGCCAGCACCTGGCCGTCGGCTTGCAAGGTCAGGCTATGGACCACAACACCGTCCAGCGCAGCCACTGGCTGTAACTGCCCCTGCCGCCAGACCAGCACGCCGCTGCCCGTGCCCAGCCACAAGTGGCCGTCGCGGTCTTCCAGCAGCGCTTGCACCGAGCGGTGCTCCAGCGCCGGCTGATCCAGCAACGGCTGCATGCGCTCGCCGTCGATCCGCCACACGCCCTGATCGGTGCCCGCCAGCAGCCCTTGGCTGGTGCGGGCATACGACCAGACATGCAGGGGCCGGCCGTTCGCCTCTGGCTGCAACTGCATGGTGGGTGACTGCCAGTAATGGCTGAGGCCATCGCTCAGGCCGCCGACCCAGAACGAGCCCAGATTTTCAGCCATCAGACTGCGCCGGCTCTTGGCCGCAGTCCGGTCGTCAGGTGGCAGGCGGGCCAGCACGGCGCCGTGCTGCAACACCGTCACGGCACCGCCGGCCAGCACCCACAAATGGCCCGGCTGGTCCAGCGTCAGCGTGGTCACCGGCGTCGGACCCGGCGTGGCCCCGGCCACGAATTGCGGCGCGCCATTGCCCCCCTCGCTCCAGCGATATAAGCCGCGGGCCGAGCCCAGCCACCAGACCGATTCGTGCCATAACAGGGAACTGATGCGGTTGCCCGGATCGGGCCAGGCCATGCCAGCGCGTTGCAGCTGACCGTTGCGTAGCGACCACATGGCACCCTGCCCGTCGATCAGGAACGGGATGCGGCCTTGCAGCGCCAGCGCCGAAAAATCGTGCGGCAGGGCGTCAAAACTGCGCAGGTGCTTGCCATCCCAGCGCGCCAGCCGGTCGGCCAGTATCCACAACTGGCCAGCATCATCGACCGCCAGCTCGCGAATCACGCCGAGCTGCTCCGAGTCCGGCACCGCATGCAACGCGCTGCCATCCCACCAGACCAGGTTTTTCTGGGTGGCGATATACATCAGTGGCCCGGCCCGCAGCAGCTTGCGGATCCAGTTCGAGCCCAGCGCCGGGGCCTGGGCCGAGCGAAACACTTCCATGTCGGAGCCGTAAAACCGCACCAGCCCGCCCTGCGTGCCGATCCACAGCGCCCCGGCCGCATCCTTCTGCAAGGTCTCCACCGTCAGTTGCGGCAAACCTTGCTCCACGGACCAGCTGCGGTAGCCATAGCGTTCAAGCCCGATCACTTGCGCCGGAGCCAGTTGCATGGCGCCCAGCGCCAGCAAGAAGATGACACGTCGCAATAAATCGATCAATCTGGTCACCCCGGTTACGCCCTCATGCAACGTAACTTGCCACACCGGCATCAATCAGGCAAGGCACAAGTTACTGCAAGCAAAAAAAAGCCAACCCGAAGGTTGGCGATCTGGCATCAGGCTTCCGCCTTGGCTTTCGGCTTGCGCGGGGCGCGTGGCTTCTTCGGCGCGGCGGCGACGGCGCCATCTGCGCGGCCCTTGACCGACTCGATCAGCGCGGCCACATAGGCATTGCGCGCGGTTTGGGCGATCGCCACCTGCTGTTGCAGGCGTGCCAGCTCGGCGTCCACCACTTGCACATTGGCGGCCTGTGCTTTGGCAGTGTCGTTCAGTTTCTCGGTGGCATAGGATGTGCCGTTGATCGTAATGTATTGCGGTAAAGTCATTTTTTCCCTTGTTTATTGATACCAGGCTGTGAAAATCCCAGTCGGCCGTGATTGTATGTCTAAGCAGTGCGACCCGCAAAGTCCTGCCCGGCGCGCGCTGGCGTGGACCACCAGCTGATCCGCCCCAGCGGGACTTCGACCCAGTGGAAAAACGCACTGCCGGCCAGCAAGCTGGCGCCCCACGCCAGCAACATGCCGAGCGCCTGCCATCCGGCATCGGTGGGCACGAAGCGGGAAAACGCAGCATTGACCAGCAGGCAGACTGGAAAATGGACCAGAAAGACCGAATAGGAAATCTGCCCCAGCCGGCTGACGGCGGACCAGCCGCGCCCCGGTGCCGCAGTACGGATGCGGCCCAACAGGAACAGCAGGCAGGCGATCACCAGCGCCAGCGCAATCCGCGTGCGGAACTCGACCAGCAGGGCCGCCGCCGCCGGCAGCGCGGCCAGCACCAGCAGCAGCACCATGGCCGCTGGCTTGCGGCACGGGTCGCTGGCCCACCAGGCCAGAATGCCCAGCCCATAACTGCCGAAGAAGTACAGCGCCCAATTGTCCCAGCTGGCGTCAAGGTTGAAATGCAGCAGCGACAAGGTCACGCCCAGCGCCACCACAAAGGGCATCAGCCACGGCAGCACGCGCCGTCCGGCGGCGCGGCCCGACAGCCACAACAGCAGCACCAGACTGGCATACAACTGGAAATCGATGGCTACATACCAGGCGCCAGCCGACAGCGAGGGATAGCCGAGCAGGCTGTGCAGCAGCAGCGCGTGCGCGCTGAGCTGGCTCAGCGTGGCCGGGGCCGAGATCGAATCATGGCTCATCCAGGCACTGGCGCCGGCCGAGGCCAGCGCCGCAATCAGCGTAGCGATCAGGAACGGTGGCGCCAGTTTGGTGTAGCGGCGCCAGACCGCCTGCAGCGGCGCGCCCAGCCCCGGATGGCCAGCCGGCGACAACGACTTGGCCGCCAGAAAACCGCTAATCACCAGAAATACTTGGACTGCCATGCGCGCATCAACATCCAGCCAGTCGATCAGCGCCGGCCACAGCGGCCGCACATGGTCAGCCATCGGGCCGTAAAAGGCCAGGTGGTGCAGCACGATCAATTGCGCCGCGCCCGCCTTCAACAAATTAATCCATCCAAATTGCGGTTGTCCACCTGCTCCTGCAACTGCACTCATTCCCATCCCTTGCAACACCCCGTCCATTCTCAACAAAGCAAGCGCTTTGCCCGGCCCTGTTGGCCGGGCGCTATGATAGCCGACCTTGGCGCATCGGGGCGCGCGTCTTTTCTGTTCCCGTTATTAATTATTTATGCGAAAGTGACATCTTTGCTGCCCGGGGAGCCAAGATGTTGCTGTCGGAACTGTGCCGTATCCAGCCGCTGGAGCAGGCGCAAGCGCTGCACGCCAGTTTTTATACGCAAGCACACTGGCGCGAGGTCGAGCGCCAGCACATCGTGCCCGACAGCTGGCAGCTGGTGGCCCATGGCGGCGACCTGCGCGCCAGTGGCGACCATGCGGTGGCCGACATCGCCGGCCGTCCGATCCTGATCGTGCGCCAGCCGGACGGCAGCCTGCGGGCCTTCCACAATGTCTGCCGCCACCGGGCCGGACCGCTGGCCACCTGCAATGGCAGCGGCGCACGCGCACTGCACTGCCAATACCACGGCTGGACCTACGGCCTCGACGGCCAGCTGCGAACGGCCACCGACATGCAGGGCGCACAGGGGTTCGATGTCAGCACCATCCGGCTGACGCCGGTGCAGGTGCAGGAATGGCAGGGACTGGTATTCGTGGCCCTATCCGACGCGGTACCGCCGTTGGCCAGTGTGGTGGCGGGCATCCGCGAACGGATTGCGCCCGCCGAGCTCAGCAGTATGCAGTTTGCCAAGCGCGACCGCTTCCGCATCGCGTGCAACTGGAAAGTCTATGTCGACAATTTCCTCGAAGGCTATCACCTGCCCTTCGTCCACCCCGGCCTGTCGCGGGTACTCGACTACCGCGTCTACGAGACCGCGCTGCAGCCGTGGTATTCGCTGCAACACTCGCCGCTGCGCAACAACGACGGCATCTATGGCGATGGCGATGCCTTTTATTACTTCATCTACCCCAACACCATGCTCAATATCACGCCCGGACGGCTGCAAACCAACCGGGTACTGGACGACGGCCCCGGCCACTGCATCGTCGAGTTCGACTATTACTACAGCGCCGATCCGGCCGTGCAGTCGCGGATGGCGGCCGAACAGGCGTTCAGCGACGCCATTCAGCGCGAGGATATCGTCATCTGTGAGCAGGTCCAGCGCGGCCTGCTGTCCGGCAGCTACAGCGCCGGCCGCCTGAATCCGCGCCGCGAAAGCGGTGTCTGGCACTTCCACAATCTGTTGCGCGCCGCTTACGTCCAGGCCCAGGCCCAGCCCCATGATTAAGGCCGACCAGCCATTGGGCTTCTGGATGTGCACCTCGCTGATCATCGGCAACGTCATTGGCATGGGCATCTTCCTGCTGCCCGCTGCGCTGGCGCCGTACGGCCTGAATGCCTTGCTGGGCTGGGGCGTGACCGTCATCGGCTGCACCTTCATCGCCTATGTGTTCGCCCAGCTGGCACGCGCCTTGCCGCAGGAAGACGGTCCGTATGGCTATATGCGACGCGCGTTTGGCGGCGGCCCGGCATTTTGCGTGATGTGGTGCTATTGTGTGTCGATCTGGATCACCAATGCCACCCTGGTGGTGGGCGTGGTCGGCTACCTGACGGCGCTGATCCCGGCGCTGGCCGACAGTGCGTGGCGGGCGCCAGCCGTGGCACTGGCCCTGATCTGGCTGTGCGTACTGATCAACCTGCGCGGCGCCCGCATGTCGGGCCGGGTCCAACTGGTGTCCACACTGCTGAAGCTGTTGCCACTGCTGGCCGTGATGCTGTTGGGCGCCATCATCCTGTGCAGCGCGCCGCAAGCCTATCTCGCCCATGTGCCAGCCACGCCGCTATCGTGGCAAGCGACGGCGGCGGCCAGTACCGTGTCGCTGTTTGCGATGCTGGGCGTCGAATGTGCGACCATTCCGGCAGGCAAGGTGGTGCAGCCGGAACGCACCATCCCGCGCGCCACCATCGCCGGCACGCTGGTGACGGCCGCCGTCTACGTCGGCGTGTCCGCGATCCCGCTGCTGCTGTTGCCGCAAGCACAACTAAGCCAGTCGAGTGCGCCCTTCGTCGACCTGTTCAGCCAATACTGGAACGCCGGTTCCGGACGCTGGCTGGCCGGGTTCGTCATCGTCAGCGGTCTCGGTGCGCTGAATGGCTGGACCCTGGTGGCCGGCGAAGTCACGGCAGCGTTCGCCAGCCACGGCATGTTCCCCGCGATCTTGAAACGGCATAACCGCCACGGCGCGCCCGCCCCGGCCTTATTGCTGATGGGACTGCTCGCCAGCGCGATGGTAGCGATGTCATACAGCCGCACTTTGGCCGAAGGATTCAGCTTCCTCAGCGTCATGGTGACGGCCGCCAACATGCCTTTGTACCTGATGGCGGGCGTGGCCCTGATTGCCCTGTGGCGGCGCGGCAAGATCGGCAGCAACCAGGCCATGCTGGCCAGCGCCGCGCTGGCCACGCTGTATGCGGCGTGGGCATCGTGGGGCATCGGCCAGGAATCGCTGCTGTGGGCCGGCGCGCTGGGCGCCGTCAGCCTGCCCGCCTATTGGTATGTGCGGGTCCGGCAAAAGTTGCCGGACACCGTTCAGCGCTCGTCTTTGTAGACCTTGCCCAGCGCCATCACGAACGGCACTTTCTTGAGCAGCGTGACATCCTGCAACGGATTGCCGTCCACGGCGATCAAGTCGGCACTCTTGCCGGCCTCCAGCGTCCCGGCCACGGCCGTAATGCCCAGCAAATCGGCGGCATTCACGGTCGCCGCCTGAATCGCTTGCGCCGGCGTCATGCCAAACTGCACCATCAGCTCGAACTCATCGGCATTGCGGCCATGCAGGGATACCCCGGCATCGGTGCCAAATGCAATTTTGACGCCGCGCGCATGGGCCAGTTTCAGTGATTTGCCGGTGACACCGATGCGCCACTTGATCTTGGCCAGCACGGCCGGTGCATAGGCGTCCGGGTTGGCCGCCAGCCGTTCCTTGTAACCATTGATGGTGGACAAGGTCGGCACATAATAAGCGCCCGACTTCAGGAACAGCTTGACACTGTCTTCGTCCAGCATGGTGCCGTGCTCGATGGAATCGGCGCCCGCCGCCAGCGCCAGATCCACGCCCTCCTTGCCATGCGCATGCACGGCCACTTTCTTGCCATATAAATGGGCGGTCTCGATCAGCGTGCGCGCTTCATCGTCAAACATCTGCTTGCCAATCCCGGCACCGATGATGCTGTTGACGCCGCCCGTGGTGGCGATCTTGATCACATCCACGCCGCGCCCGATCTGCGTGCGCACGGCACGCCGGCAGCTTTCCAAGCTATCGCACAGATTGTCGGTGTGGACGGCGTGCTGAACCCAGTCGGCATAGCCGAGGCGGCCG
>JBGSBQ010000034.1:0-14898 GCA_041730475.1 Sphingomonadaceae bacterium | reverse complement strand
TACCAGTATTCCCAAGAATAAACAGAAAGAGAAAAATCCAATTAATTATGCGCTGCTGCAGCACCGCGGCCATGTGCTGATGAGCGCGGGTCACTCGATCGCGGTGCAGAATTTCAATGAAAATCTGTCGATCCTGACCATGCTGGCCGTGTATTCGCTGATGCTGCGCGCACACCTGAACCTGGACATCGTCATCGTGCTGTTTGGTCTGTTCGTCGCCGGCACGATGTTCTTTATCATGCGCAAGCACCAGGCGAATCAGCGCGAACATGATTCGATGGCGCTGATTGGCGAACTGAAGCATTAAAGGGACGCGCGGGTAGTGGCGGGCTTCTTATCGGAGGCTCGGCATGGATTCCCGCCTGCGCGGGAATGACGCGCTGCCGTACAGGCGGGCGTGACGCGCTGCCATGCAGGCGGGCGTGACGCGTTGCTGCTTATTTACAGCCGGCCCGCCGCGCCTCAGGTCGGCAACGTACCGGCCTGACGCCGCGTCGCCGCCTGTGCCCGCCAATCGTCGGGCACCACAAAGCCGCGCCGGCGCTCCACCAGATAGTCCCCGACCTGCTCCACTTCGGCCACCATGACGGGAGCCGGCTTGTCGGCGATCTGATCGTGCAGTGTCGCGTGCAACTGGGCCGGCGTCAGCGTGGCGCGGCTGGCCGGCACTTTCAGCGGCGCCAGCCAATCCAGCCGCGCCATCAACACATAGGCCGCACCATCCAGCCGGGCACTGTCGCTCAGCGTGATCCAGAATCCGTGGCAATGGCCGGCCGTGATGCCGTCCAGCGCCGGCACGGTGGCGGGCGGATAGAACAGCCAGCCCTTGACCAGCGCCTGGGCCTGGTCGACGGGCTGCGCCAGCAACACTTGCGCGGCCGGATGCTGCGCCAGTGTCAATTGCTGGTTGAAGATCTTGCGCATCTTGGCACCCAACGTATCAGCCAGGTTGGGCCCGATCAGGCCATGGAAGTGCGGGTCCAGCGCTGACTGGGCATCCAGCAGATAGAACTTGGTGGCCAGCTCCCAATGCAGCAAACGGCGGCCGTCACGCAGCAGGAAATCGAATTCTCCGACGGTATCATTCTTGGCGGCGCGCACTTGCAGGCCGTGGGCCACCAGACGGCCGTGCTGGCCAAAGTAAAACGCCAGCAGTTTCTCAGCATACAGACCAAGCCGCGAATAGCTGCGCTGGCCGAGGGCAGCGTCCAGCGCCGCCGGATCCGTCTCCAGTGCGGCCAGCCAGTCGGCCACTGCCGGCGACACCGGCCCCAGTCTAGCGATCCGGCCCTGCCAGCAGGCAGCCTGCGGGTCCAGCAAATCGGGCGCATCCAGCAACCACGCCAGCGCCCGCACATGGGGCCGCGTCAAATGCCCCCAGCGGGCTTCAAACTGTTGTTGGAACATGGGGGACCGACGCTGATGCCGTTGTGTTGAGGCGCTGATCGGCTGGCAAACCCCACCGACGAAAGCCGGGGTCAGACCCGGCGGGTCTGACCCCAGGTTTTGCCTTTGGGTGCAAGCGCACGCTACGGCACTTTAACTTCACGACCAGACCCCGCTGTTTCGCTAGTCATGGCTGGCGCGCGCCAGACACAGGTCGGCCCAGGCTTTGGCCTTGTCCTGCGGTTTGCGCAGCAGGTCGTCGGGGTGGTAGGTGGCTACCACGGACCAGGCGCCGTGCTGGTGCACCTTGCCGCGGGCGGCGGCGCCCAACAAGCCTTTGGCGGCGACCTGGCCGAACGTCAGTACCCGGCGTGCACCACTCAGCGCCAGTTCGCGCTCGAGGAAGGGACGGCAGGCCGTCACTTCGTCCAGCGTCGGTGAGCGCTCGCCGCCGTCGGCTGTTTGCGGGCGGCATTTGACCAGCGGCGTCAGATAGACCGCCGTCTCGGTGCTGAGGTCGATCGCCTTCAGCATATTGTCGAACAGCTGGCCCGCTTCCCCACTCAGCAGATGGCGCTCCCGTTCGTCGAGACGGCTGGGCGCGGGCACGATGGCAGCCCAACTGGCGGGCACGGCGCCCCGGCCCGGCACGACGTTGCGGCGTGTCGCACACAGCTCACAGCGGGTACAACCGGCAATGGCGGCCGACAGCGCCGGCCAGTCCATGGCCGCGATGGCGCTGGCGCTGACCGGCTCGGGGCGGGCCGGTGCCGGGGCGTCGTCGAACCACGCGGTATCGTCAGGAGCGTCAGAAGCGTCGGACGCAGCAGCAGCAGCAGCAGCAGCAGGAGCAGCAGGCTGGCGGCGCTCTGGCAGCGATGGCGGCAGCGCGGCGGGCGCGGCGGGAGCGGCGGGCATAGAGGGCACAGGGGGCATCATCGCCTCTGCCGCCGGGGTCGCACTGGCGCTCGCCGTCACCGGACTGGCTTGCGGGGACGCGATCGCCAGCCGATCCGCAGGCTCGGCGGCCAGCGCAACAGTCGCGGCCGGCGTGACGCTGGCCGCAGCGGTGACTGCTGCCGCAGCGGCGGCGGGCGCGCTCGAGAGCAGTTCAGCGTCGGCGGCAGGTGGCAGTTCATCCGCGAACAATGCCGCCGGCGCCGGGTTGCGCAACGTCCACTGGGGACCGACGCCCATCTCGCCAAGGAAGGCGGTGCTACGGGTCGAGCGCTGGCTCATAGTCCAAACCGCATCACAATGGCGTCCTCCCGTTGCTGGTTCGCGGCCGGGTAATAGCCCTTGCGCCGGCCGATAGTGTCAAAACCATAGCGCTGATAGATGTCCAGCGCCCGGGTGTTCGAGGGCCGCACTTCCAGCAGCACCGATTCCATACCCAGCCCACGCGCGCAGGCCACGGCCTGATTCAGCAGCAAGCGCCCCAGCCCTTGTCCCTGCCGCTCGGCCGACACGGCGACGTTCAGCAAATGGGCTTCATCCACAATCGCCATCAGCAAAAAATAGCCCAGCAGCTCGCCCTGCGGATCGCGCAGCACCCAGGCCTGATAACCACTGGCCAGCGAGTCGTTAAAATTGGCGATGCTCCACGGATGCGGATAGACGGTCTGCTCCAGTGCGACCACATCGTCCAGATCGGCCTGCTGCATCGGCGCGTAATTCAGTCGCGCCAGATCCCACGCCTGTTTCATGCGCCACCCTCGGCGACTTCGGCGGCCTTGGCGGCCACTGCATCGGCCATGCTGCGCCGTTCGGCCTGCGTATAGGCGATTTTATTCCGCAAATACAGCGGCTGGGCATCGGCCGCTGCCACCGTCGCGCCGGCAGCATACGCCAGCGCTGCCAGCTGCGCGATCTGGCTGGCGTGCGGCACGATGCCGGCCTCGGCGCCGCCGGCAAATGCCGGCCCGGCCAGCGCCTCGGCATAGGCGCTCAGGCCATTGCCGCAAGCCGTCACCGGCCCCTGCGCGGCAACCGCTTCCGGTGCCGACAGCGCCGGCGCCAGCACTGCCCGTGGTGCCGGTGTGCCGGCTGTGCCGCCATCAAATGCGTACTGCGCCCAATACACCTCGCCCATGCGCGCGTCCAGCACCGTCAGCACCTGGGCCGCGCCGGTCTGCTGCTGGCAGGCCAGCGCCATCGCATCCAGCGTGACCACCGGCACCACGGGCAAGCCAGCCCCGAAGGCCAGCCCTTGGGCAATGCCACAGGCCGTGCGCACGCCCGTGAACGAGCCGGGGCCGGAGCCGAAGGCGATGGCATCGCAGTCTTTCAGCGCGATGCCGGCTTCGGCCAGCAATTCCTGAATCATCGGCAGGATCGATTGGGAGTGGGTGCGCACGCCCGACGAGGAGCGTGACAGCACGACGCCGTCGCGCAGCAGCGCGCACGATGCGAGTTCGGAGGAGGTTTCAATGGCGAGAATAATAGGCATCCCGTATTTTAACCCGCCACGCCAGCAGGCGCGACCCCGCCCGGCCATGTAGAATATGCGGGTTTCGCATTCCTTTCCTCACTTTTCATGCACAGCCTGACCCTGAATCCTGATAATCGCGCCGATGTGGCCGCCGCCATCGCTGGCGACCGCTGGGTCGTGGCTTGCCTGTGTGCGGCGTGGTGCGGTACCTGCGCCAGTTATCGCGCCGTGTTCGAGGAGCTGGCGGCACGCCATCCGGACAAGGTCTTCATCTGGATCGATATCGAGGATCACGCCGATGTCGTGGGCGATCTGGATGTCGAGAACTTCCCGACGCTGCTGATCCAGCAGCATGAGCAGGTGGCCTTCTTCGGCACTATGCTGCCCGATGCCGCCGTGGCGCACCGCCTGCTGCAGGCGCAATCCGAACTGAGCGCGGCCGATCTGGCGGCGCTGGCCACCAGCAGCGCCGAGCGCCGCCAGTGGCAACGCGACTGCAACCTGCGCGCCCTGCTGCGCTCGGTACTCGGCTAAGTGGGCGCCTGAGGGCGGTGTCGCTGCCAGCACTCCCTGCGGCAAACTGTCTCGTTGCTTGTCTGGTTCTGTCTCGTTTTGTCTCGTTTTGAACTTATTTTTGCGTCACTGTCTAATAGTGTAAAACCAGACAAAACGAGACAGAATAAGGAGCAAAACGAGTATGAATGCCGCACGACCCGCCAGCACCATCCCACCCGCCGCCTTCCAGGAACTGTGCGATTTCCTGCGCATGTCCGGCAGCAGCTACTCCAGCACCGACGCCGTCATCAGCGCGATCCGGCTGTGGATCGCCACCGAGCGCGCTGGCCACACTCCCTCGCAGGGTTACCAATGGAAGCAGCTGTTTCTGCCGGCCGGCACGCGACTGCGGATGCAGTTTGATGGACGCTGGTGGTATGCCGAGGTGGTCGGCGATCACCTCATGTACGGCAACCAGGCTCTGTCACCACGCCAACTGACGCTGGCCATTGCCGGTGACGGGCGCAACGCCTGGCGCGATCTCTGGCTGCGCCGTCCAGGCGAAACCGACTGGCACCAGGCCGGCCGTCTGCGACTGGCCCTGCGTGACACCGCACCCGCCGCCCCGCCCTCGCCGTTCGTCGCCATGCAGGCAGCAGCGCGCAGCATGAGCCAGGCGCTGCAGACCGCCCTCGCGCTGGTCGACCACATCCTCGACGAAGTCCAGCACGCGACCGAACGCCGCCTGCCGAAACACCGGCGGCGCGACGACTACCTGCTCGATGAGTGCCGGGCCGATTAGCTCAGCGTCAGTGGCAGCGCGCGCAGGCGCTGCCCGGTCAGCTTAAAGACGGCATTCGCGACGGCCGGCGCAATCGGCGGCGTGGCCGGTTCGCCCATCCCTTCCGGATGCTCGGCACTGGCGATGATGATGGTCTCCACTTCCGGCGCCTGATTCAGGCGCAGCACCGGATAGTCGTGGAAATTGCTTTGCTCCGGCTTGCCATCCTTGATCGTCACCGCGCCGAACAGCGCCGCCGACAGACCAAACACCACCGCCGATTCAACCTGCTGCGCAATGATGTTGGGATTGACCGCGATGCCGCAATCGACCGCGCACACCACCCGGTGCACGCGAATCTCCTTACCCTGCACCGACACCTCGGCCACCTGCGCGACGATGGTGCCAAACGACTGATGCAGCGCCACGCCATGGGCCCGCCCCGGCGGCGCCACGCCAGCCTTGGCCACCGCCGCATCCAGCACCGCCAGATGGCGCGGATGGCGTTGCAGCAGGCTGCGCCGGAACGCCACCGGCTCCTGCCCGGCCGCATGGGCCAGTTCGTCGATAAAGCTCTCCTTGAAGAAAGCATTGTGCGAATGCCCGACCGAGCGCCAATAGCCCAGCGGTACCGCACTGTCGACGATCACGTGCGTGATGCGCTGCTGCGGGAACTCATACTGCATGTCGAACTGGCCTTCGGCGGTGGTCTTGTCCGGACCGCCGGGCGGCAAACCCAGATTCCGCTTGAAGAACTGGTGCGATACCGAACCGCCGGCCGACTTGTTATCGTAGGCCGTCACCTTGCCCGCCGCATCCAGCGTGGCATGGAAGCGCGACAGCGCGGCCGGACGATACACGTCATGCGTCATATCCTCTTCCCGGCTCCACAGCACCTGCACCGGCGCGCCCTCGCATTGCATGGCCACCGCCACCGCCTGCGCCACCATGTCGACATCGAGCCGGCGCCCGAAGCCGCCGCCCAGCAGCGTGACCGTCAGCAGCACGTCATCGCTGCTGACGCCGGCCACCTTGGCCGCCATCTCGACGGCAAACCCGGGCGACTGCGTCGGCGCCCACAGATACACCTTGCCGCCCTTGACCTGGGCCGTGCAATTGACCGGCTCCATCGCCGCATGGGCCAGGAACGGCGCGCGGTATTCCGCGTGCAGCACGCGTGGCCCGGCCGGCGCCGTGCGCGCTGCATCGAGCGCTGCCGTGTCGCCCTGCTTGAAATAATCGTAACCGGCCGCGCTGTCGAGCTGGCGCGCGAAGTCGGCGTAAATCGCGGCACTCGACAGCCCGGCATGGGGACCGTCCTGCCATTGCAGCGGCAAGGCCAGCGCGGCCTGCTTGGCCTGCCAGGTGCTGGTCGCCACCACCGCTACCCCGGCCCCGGCACCACTGAACGGCGTCAACACGCTGGAAAAGTCCACCACCCGCGACACACCCGGCAGCTTCAGCACGGCGCCCGCATCGACGCTGGCGATCCGGCCGCCGATCACGGGCGCCATGCGCACGGCGGCAAACAGCAAGCCGGGCGGCCGTACGTCGATGCCGAACAGCGCCGTGCCATCCACCTTGGACGGCGTATCGCGGCGCGGCTGGGCGCGTCCGATCAGCTGGAAGTCTTGCGGCTGTTTCAAACGGATCTCGCCCGGCGTCATCTCGACCGCCCGCGCCGCCAGCGTGCCATAGGCGGCACGCCGGCCATCGGCATGCAGCACGGCGCCGTTTTCAGTGCGGCAGTCGGCCGGCCGCACTTTCCATTGCTGCGCAGCGGCCGCTACCAGCAAGGCCCGCGCGGTGGCGCCGGCTTCACGCATCGGTCCCCACGCATCCTTGACGCTGGACGAGCCGCCGGTGATCACCAGTCCCAGCTCGCGCGCCACCTTGCCCACCACCCATTGCGCGCCAGCCTTGACGCTGCCAGTGTCGTCCGGATGGAACGGCAAGCCGTCCTTCAGCATCGCCACGTTGCCGAAGATTTTATCGATGGGTGCCTGCACCAGCCGCACCGCCGACAGTGGCACGTCCATTTCTTCGGCCACCAGCATCGGCAAGGCCGTGTGCACGCCTTGCCCCATCTCGCTGCGCGGCATCGCCACCGTCACCGTACCGTCCGGCGCCACGGCGACCCAGCCATTCAGCGCCAGCGCGCCATCGGTCAGCGGCAGTGGGTGGCTGGCGCGCAGCCGCTGGCGTTCCGGCAGCAGCCCCCAGCCCACCACCAGCGCACCGGCGGCAGCGACGGCACTGAACAGAAAACGGCGACGCGACAACTGGCGGGGTTTCAGCATGGGCGGGAGCGGGTCTCAGCTTAGGTTAGGTTAGGGTTGGATCAGCGCAGCCGGTGCTTGCCACTGTTCCAGCATGGCCGCCGCCAGCAGCGGCTTGCTGTAATAATAGCCTTGCGCCAGGTTGCAGCCATGGCGCAGCAGGAAGATGGCCTGCTGCTCGGTCTCGACGCCTTCCGCGATCACCGACAAATTCATGCTCTTGCCGAGCTGGATGATGGCGATCGCGATCGCTTCATCATTGACGTCGGTCGAGATATCCTTGATGAAGGAGCGGTCGATCTTCAGTGTCTGCACCGGCAACTGCTTCAGGTAGGCCAGCGACGAGTAGCCGGTGCCGAAATCGTCAATCGCCAGCCCGACCCCGATCGAGTGCAGGTCGTTGATGAAGACCATCGCATCGCCGGTGTTCATGATCACCGATTCCGTCACTTCCAGCTGCAGCCGGTGCGGTTCCAGTCCGGTCTCGCGCAGGATCTCGGCCACCATGTTGACGATGCTGCCACGCTCGAACTGCTTGGCTGACAGGTTGACGGCAATCTTCGGCACCACCAGCCCGGCCTCCTGCCAGCGCATCATCTGACGGCACGATTCAAACAGCACCCATTTGCCGAGCTGGTTGATGAAACCGGTATCTTCGGCCAGCGGAATGAAACGTACCGGCGGCACCAGCCCCAGTTCCGGATGGTTCCAGCGCACCAGCGCCTCGACCCCGATCAGGCGGCCGGTATCGATTTCGAGTTGCGGCTGGTAGTTGAGGAAGATTTCATCTTTCTCGATCGAGCGGCGCAGGAAGGTCTCCAGACGCAGGCGCTCGACCCCCTCGCCCGTCATCGACGGCGCGTAGAAGCTGAAGCCATTGCGGCCACGGGCCTTGGCCTGATACATGGCGACGTCGGCGTTACGGATCAGCATATTCAGGTCGGTCGCGTCGCCCGGGAACAGGCTGATGCCGACGCTGCAGGTGACAAACAGCTCATGGCCGGCCACCATGAACGGTTGTTCGAACATGGCCACCAGCTTTTCTGCCACCAGACTGGCGCCGAACTGGCCATCCACATCCTCCAGCAGCACGATGAATTCATCGCCGCCGAGGCGGGCCAGTGTATCGCCTTCGCGCAGTTTCTCCGACAGCGCGCGGGCCACCTGCTTGAGCAGCTCGTCGCCGATGTGGTGGCCCAGCGTGTCGTTGACGTTCTTGAAGCGGTCCAGATCGATGAACAGCAGCGCCAGTTGTTCTTTCTCGCGCGTCGCCCGTTGCAGCGCATGCTGCAGGCGGTCGTGGAACAGCAAGCGGTTCGGCAGCGCCGTCAGCGGATCGTGGTGGGCCATGTGGTCGAGCTTTTCCTGCGACTCCCTGACCAGCGTGATGTCGCTGAACACGCCCACATAGTGCGTGGTCTGGCCGCGCGTGTCGCGCACCGCGCTCACCGTCAGCCACTCCAGATAGGTCTCGCCACTCTTGCGCAGATTCCAGATCTCGCCGCGCCAGAAACCGGTGTTTTGCAACTCGTCCCACAGCGCGTTGTAGAACGTCTCATCGTGCCGTCCCGAGCGCGTCAGCGTACGGTCGCGGCCCAGCGCCTCTTCCTCGCTATAGCCGGTGATCTGGCTGAAGGCCGGATTGACGGCGACGATGGTGCCGCCCGCATCGATCACCATCACGCCATCGGCGATGTGCTCCAGCACCGTGGCCGACAGCCGCAGCTTCTCTTCCGCTTCCTTGCGCGCCGTAATGTCGGCATACACCCAGATGCTGCCCTCGTTGGCGCGGTTCTGGTCCAGCGCATAGCCGCTGACCATGCACCAGAACAGCGTGCCATCGCGGCGCTGGTACTGGCGCTCTTCGCTGAAGTAGTCGCCGGACGCCAGCGACGGATACTGGCGTGCGCCGGCGGCCTCGAAATCGAAGGCGTTCGGGAACACGATCGAGGTCGAGCCCCCCGTCATCTGCCCCGGCTCATAGCCAAACAGTTCTTCGCAGCGCCGGTTCACCGAGACGATCGTGCGATTGCGCACGAACATCACCCCGAACATCACGTTGTCGAGGATCGCACTCTGCTCGGCCAGCAAGGCCTCGATCCGCATTTCATTGTGCTTGCGCTGGCTGATGTCGGAAATGATGCCGTCCACCCAGGGCGCCTTGCCCTGGGCGTCGTGGTGCTGTGGCTGGCCATTTTCGGCCACCCAGCGCTCGGTGCCGCTGGCGTCGAGAATGCGGTACTCGATTTCATACGGCTGGCCGGACTGGATCGCCTCGGTCACGCAGCGCCGCTGCTTCTTGCGGTCTTCCGGGCAGATCAGGTTGGCCCAGGAATGGGTGGTGCTGCGCATGAACTGCGCCGCCGAATAGCCGGAAATATCCTCAATCGCATCCGACACAAAGTCGATCGGACCGTCCGGGCGGAAGCGGAACACCGCGCCCGGCACCTGCGTCACGATGGTACGGAAGCGTTCCTCGCGCTGGCCGATATCCTCGAACAGGCGCTTGATGGCGACCCGCATCTGCTCCAGCTGGCTGGCCAGCCGGCCTAGCTCATCCTTGCCGCTCAGATCCAGCCGGGTTTCGAAATCTCCGTGCGACAGACGGTCGGAAAAGCGCATCAGCTTGCGGAGCGGTTTCAGCAGGCGGGCATTCAGGAACAGTACGATCAACAGCAGCGACACCGTCAGCTGGGCGGCCAGCACGAACACATACGACAACTGCTTCTCGCGCAGCTCCTGCTGGCTGCGCGCATCGTCCATCTCGACCATGATGCGGCCGATGCGCTCGCCGCGCACCAGAATCTCGCGCTCGGCGCGATAGACATTGCCCGTCGGCCGCCGCGGCGAGTGCAGGCTCATGAACTGGGTATCAGCCTGGCCGGTGACCTGCACCTGCAGCACCGAACGGTCGCGCATCACCGACTCGACCAGCGAATGGGCCGACTCGGCATTCATATTCCACAGCGATTCCTGCATGCCCAGCGCCAGAATGTCGGCGTTGCGCTGCAACGCTTCATTCAGCGCCACTTTGGCCGACTGCTGCTCGTGCACGCCGATCAGCAGGTAGCTGCCGATCATGGCCGGGATCACCAGACCGCCGAACACCACCAGCAACAGGGCACCGTAGATGGACAAGCCATACAGGGCGCTCAGGCGCGCGCGCAACTTGAGGTAGAGCGTGTTGATCATGCCAGCCCGCGAGCGGTATGACGGGTTTGTACAGTTTGCATCGTCCAATCATTTCCTAGGTAGGCGGCAGCACGGCCGCGCGCGGGGGCAAACTCTTTTTCCAAGTGGAATTATGCACGGAAACCACGCCAAAAGTCATTGAAAACCGCGTGTCCGCCCGGCCCCGGCCAGCACGATAACGGGTCGCCAGCACAAAATGCCGTGACAGGCTATGATCGCTGCTCTTTTAATGAGGAACCCATCATGACCCAACTCTCCATGTCCGCCGCCTCGCTGCCCGTGTTCAAACAGATCCTGAACAGCCTGCTGGCCATCCTCGACACCGCCGAACAGCACGCCGCCGCCCACAAGATCGAGCCGGCCGCGCTGTTGCAATTCCGCCTGTATCCCGACATGCTGCCGTTCACGCGCCAGATCCAGATCGCCGCCGACTTCGCCAAGGGCTGCGGCGCCCGTCTGGCCGGCCTCGACGTGCCGTCGTACGAAGACAACGAAACCAGCTTCGCCGAACTGAAAGCCCGCCTGAACAAGACGCTGGCCTTCCTCGACACGCTGACGGCGGCCCAGATCGACGGCAGCGAAACGCGCGCCATCACCACCGGCAGCGGCGACAAGACCAAGCATTTCACCGGTCAGACCTATTTATTCCACTACGCGCTGCCGCACTTCTTCTTCCACGCCACCACCGCCTATGACATCCTGCGTCACAACGGCGTCGTGATCGGCAAAAAGAACTTCATCGGCAGCTACTAAGCCGCGTCCCGCCAGCGCCGTCGCTGGCAGCGTCGTTCCCTCGCAAGAGGGAACCCATACCCCGCCCGCCTGCACGACAGCCGCCGCGCCGCTCAGCCATTGCGGCGCGGATACCCCTGCGCCAGTATGCGCTGCCAGACCAGCTCCTTGTCGCTGGCCGACATCGACACCCAGTGCGCCACCTCCACCACACTGCGGCCGCAGCCACGGCAAATCTCGTCAAACGTAGTCGAGCACACGGCCACGCACGGCGTGTCGGGCCGCAACGGCAGGTCGCTGCTCATGGCTTATCCTGCAGCAACCGCTGCCAGCCCGCATGGCCCAGCTCGCGCAAAGTTGCCATATTCTTCTCGAAAATCTGTTCCGCCTCCGGGAACGCCGCCACCGCACGCTCCACGCTATCCTCGCGCAGCAGATGCAGCGTCGGATACGGCGCCCGGTTGGTGTAGTTCTCAATATCGTCCGCTGCCGTGTCGGCAAACTGGTACTGCGGATGGAAACTCGCCACCTGCAGGACACCGACCAGATCCATGTCTTCCAGCGCCGCATCGGCGACGTCGAGGAACTCGTTATAGTCCTCAAAATCGGTCAGCACCTGCGGATGGATCAGCAAGGTCGTGTCGACCCGCTCCGGATCGGCCTCGGCCAGATATTCCAGCTCCTCCATCAACTGCTCCAGCAGCGCTTCCGGGGTGCTCGCCGTGCTGACCACATAACGCACCTGCTGCTTGACGTGAACCGCCTTGGCAAACGGGCACAGGTTCAGCCCGATAACGGCTTTTTCCAGCCAGGACTGGGTGGCAGCGATCACGGCATCGCGCTCGACGGGGGGAGTACTCATAACAGATCCTTAAAAACAGCAAAAACAGCAATACGGCGCCGGACTGCCGGCACCCACCCGCGATTGTACGCATAGTTGGCCCCGCTTCCTACCGCCGCCTGCAAGTTCGGCGATCCTGCCGCGATCTACGCGCTTACTTCACGGAATTTATTGCCAAAATGCATTATTGCCGCCAAATACGCTCCGCCTTGACATAGTTCTTGACGGCGCCAGACGAGCTTCGTACACTCCACGTTTCTCATGGTCCGCTCGATGTTATCCCGTCGACAACAATGGAACGCTATGCAACCACGCCACAGCACGACTCCCTTCCTGACCCTGGCCGCCCTGCTGGCGGCACTGGCCGCCCCCGGCGCCAGCTACGCCGCCGAAGCGCCGCCGGCGCTGCCCACTCCCAGCAGCGCCAGCCCGAAGTTCCCCGCCTCCGCCTCCGATTCATCCCCCGCCCCCAAGTTCGACAAGCAAGCCGCCCGCGATGACGCGCAGCGCGAGACCGACGTCTGGGGCCGGATCCGCACCGGCTACGCGATTCCCGACCTGAACAACGATCTGGTGGCCAAGCACGTCAACTGGTACAGCAGCCGCCCCGACTACATCGCCCGCACCACGGCGCGCGCCTCGCGCTACCTGTTCCACGTCGTCACCGAACTGGAAAAGCGCGGCATGCCGACCGAACTGGCACTGCTGCCCTTCATCGAATCGGCCTTCAATCCGCAGGCGCTGTCGAGCGCGAACGCGCCCGGCATGTGGCAGTTCGTGCCGGGCACGGGGCGCGACTTCAACCTGAAACAGACCGCCTTCAAGGACGACCGTCGCAGCGTACTGGCCTCGACCGACGCCGCGCTGACCTACCTGCAGCGCCTGTATGACATGTTCGGCGACTGGCAACTGGCACTGGCCGCCTATAACTGGGGTGAAGGCTCGGTGCAGAAAGCCATCAAGCGCAATCAGGCGGCCGGCAAGCCGACCGACTTCGAGAGCCTGGCCGAACTGATGCCGGCCGAGACCCGCAATTACGTACCCAAACTGCAGGCCGTCAAAAACATCATCGCCAACCCGGGCCAGTATGGTCTCAGCCTGCCACTGGTCAGCAACCAGCCCTATTTCACCGCCATCGACAAGACCAGCGATATCGACCTCGCCATCGCGGCCCAGCTGGCCGAACTGTCGGTCGATGAATTCAAGGCCCTGAACCCGCAATTTAACCGCCCCGTGATCACCGGCGGCGAGCAGACCAAGATCCTGCTGCCGCAGGAAAACGCCGCAAAATTCCACCTGAACCTGGCCCAGTGGGGCCGCGCCCTGTCGACCTGGACCACGCACAAGATCACCAGCGCCAAGGAACGCCTCGACACGCTGGCGTCGCGCTTCCACACCACGCCCGAAGTGCTGCGTCAGGCCAACAACATCCCGCAGAAATCCGTGCTCAAGGCCGGCTCCACCATCCTGGTGCCCAAGCTGGCCAGCGCCGCCAGCGTCGATATCGCACCGGACATCGCCGACAGCGCCATCGTCGCCTTCGAGGCCGAACGCAGCAGCAGCCGCCCGGCCAAAGGCTATCCGGTGGCCAAGGGCGGCAAGAGTGAGGCGGGCGCCGTGCCGCTGGTCAAGCCGCGGGTCCCGCACCACGAAGCAAAAAGCAAGACGCGGCGCCGCAACGACGACTAAGGCCGACGCGGCCCGAGGAAAAGTTGCCATCGGGCCCGGCAGACCCTACAATCTCGGTCTTGCGGTAGTGGGGCCGCCCCTTACCTGAAAAACAACCGTTGCCAGCAGCGCCCTCCCAAACGGGGCGCGCGCCTGCGGCAGCAGCAATCGGAGTCACTATGGCGTTCTTGCAAGGCAAAAAAATCCTCATCACCGGTCTGTTGTCGAACCGTTCCATCGCCTACGGTATCGCCAAGGCTTGCCACCGCGAAGGCGCTGAGCTGGCATTCACCTACGTCGGCGAGCGCTTCAAGGAGCGCATCACCGAATTCGCCGCCGAATTCGGCAGCACCCTGGTGTTCGACTGCGACGTCTCCAGCGACGAGCAAATCGCCGCCTTGTTCACCGATCTGGCGCACAGCTGGACCCAGCTCGACGGCCTGGTGCACGCGATCGGCTTTGCGCCGCGCGAAGCCATCGCCGGTGACTTCCTCGACGGCCTGACGCGTGAAAACTTCCGCATCGCCCACGATATCTCGGCCTACAGCTTCCCGGCCATGGCCAAAGCGGCACTGCCGCTGCTGAAGGACGGCTCGTCGGTCCTGACGCTGTCGTATCTGGGTGCGGTGCGCGCCATTCCGTATTACAACACCATGGGTCTGGCCAAGGCCTCGCTGGAAGCGTCGGTGCGCTATCTGGCAGAAAACCTGGGCAAGCTGGGCATCCGCGCCAACGGCATTTCGGCCGGTCCGATCAAGACCCTGGCCGCCTCCGGCATCAAGGACTTCGGCAAGCTGCTCGGCTTCGCTTCGTCGCACGCACCGCTGCGCCGCAACGTCACCATTGACGAAGTGGGCAACACGGCCGCCTTCATGCTGTCCGATCTGGCGTCCGGCATCACCGGCGAAATTACCTATGTCGACGGCGGCTTCTCGCACGTCATGGGCCTGAACGCCGAAGACTACGCCTAAGCGCCGCCGCGCGCTGATCGCACACGCCCGGCCGTTGCCGGGCGTTTTTATTTGGCAAGGGCGAGCACTAGCTGCTAGCATGGGAGCGGGCCGCCCGTCCGGGCGCCCGCCTTAGCCCGTGA
>JBGSBQ010000033.1:0-15079 GCA_041730475.1 Sphingomonadaceae bacterium | reverse complement strand
CGAAGAAATCGGCATCGGTTCGACCGTGTGCGCACCGGACACCCCGGAAGCGCTGCCGATGCTGACCGTCGACGAACCAACCCTGACCATGAACTTCATGGTCAACAACTCGCCACTGGCTGGCCGCGAAGGCAAGTTCGTGACCTCGCGTCAACTGCGTGACCGTCTGGACAAAGAACTGAAAGCCAACGTGGCACTGCGCGTGGCACCGACCGACGACGACACGATCTTCGAAGTATCGGGCCGCGGCGAACTGCACCTGACCATCCTGATCGAAAACATGCGTCGCGAAGGCTTTGAAATGGCTGTGTCGCGTCCACGCGTAGTGTTCAAAATGGTCGATGGCGTGCGCCACGAGCCGTTTGAACAGCTGAGCGTTGACGTCGAAGAAGCCAACCAGGGCGGCGTGATGGAAGAACTGGGCCGTCGTCGTGGCGACCTGCAAAACATGGAATCGGACGGCAAAGGCCGTGTGCGTCTGGAATACCGTATTCCTGCGCGTGGCCTGATCGGCTTCCAGGGCGAATTCATGACCCTGACCCGCGGCACCGGTCTGATGAGCCACGTGTTCGACGCTTACGCTCCAGTCGACAACACCAAGGGTGAACTGGGTGGCCGTCGCAACGGCGTGCTGATCTCGCAAGATGATGGCGCTGCCGTCGCTTACGCAATCTGGAAACTGCAAGACCGCGGCCGTATGTTCGTGGTCCACAACGACCCAGTGTACGAAGGCATGATCATCGGTATTCACTCGCGTGACAACGATCTGGTGGTCAACCCGATCAAGGGCAAGCAGCTGACCAACGTGCGTTCCTCGGGTACTGACGAAGCGGTGCGCCTGGTGCCACCAATTCAGATGTCGCTGGAATACGCGGTCGAATTCATCGACGACGACGAACTGGTGGAAATCACCCCGAAATCGATCCGTCTGCGTAAGCGCTTCCTGAAAGAGCACGAGCGTAAGAAGGCATCGCGCGAAGCATAATCCGGATTTTACCGGCATAAAAAACCGCCGCCAGCGTCAGCTGAGCGGCGGTTTTTTTTGCGCAGCGCGCTCAGGCCGGTGCGCAGTGACGCGCCAGCGGCGCCCGCAGCAACACGGTCAGCTGCGCGGCCGGCATGGCGCGGCCATACAGCCAGCCCTGGTAGTGGCCACAGCCGTGCTGGCGCAGGAAGGCCAGCTGCTGCGCCGTCTCCACGCCTTCCGCCACCAGGTCCAGGTCGAGGCTGTGGGCCAGCCCGATGATGGCGCGCGCGATGGTGCAATCATCGGCATTGGCGGGGATGCCGCGCATGAAGCTGCGGTCGATCTTCAGTACATGCACGGGCAAGTCGCGCAGGCTGGCCAGCGAGGAATAGCCGGTGCCGAAGTCGTCCAGCGCGACCCGGCAGCCGAGCGCCACCAGCCCCTGGATTTGCTCGCGGGCCCGCTCCGGTTGCTTCATGGCCACCGATTCCGTGATCTCGATTTCCAGCCAGCGGGCCGGGGCCCCGGTGCGCGCCAGCGTGGCCGCGACCTTCTCGACCAGGTTGGGCTGGTCGAACTGGTGCGAGGAGAAATTTACGGCGATGCGCAGCGGCGTACCGGCCGCCACCCAGCATGCCAGTTGCTGGCAGGCGCGTTCCAGCACCCAGTCCGACAGCGGGATGATCAGCCCGCTGCTTTCGGCCAATGCCACGAAGCGGTCGGGGGCCACGTCGCCCAGCACGGCGTCGCGCCAACGCAGCAGGGCCTCGGCCCCGATCAGCGCGCCGCTGTGCACTTCGGCCTGCGGCTGGTAATGCAACTCCAGCCGGTCGGCGGCCAGCGCTTCCTTGAGCCGGGTATGCAGTTGCATGTCCTCCTGCACTTGCCGGTTCAGTTGTTGCGCGTAGCAGGCGTAGGCGCCGCGGCCGTTCTGCTTGGCCTGGTACATGGCCAGATCGGCATAGCGCAGCAGGGTGGCGCTGTCCTCGGTATCGCCGGGGACAGTGGCGATGCCGATGCTGGCACTCGAATACACATCCTGACCCTGCAACTGGTACGGCAGTTGCAGCGCTTGCAGCAGCCGGTTGGCCATGGTGGTGGCCTCGCAAATGCCGTGCAAGTCGCCCAGGATGACGGCGAATTCATCGCCGCCAAGGCGCGCCAGCAGGTCGGCGGCACGCAGTGTGCCCCGGATACGGGCGCCGGCCTGGATCAGCAAGGCATCGCCGCTGGCGTGGCCGAAACTGTCGTTGACGGTCTTGAACTGGTCGAGGTCGATGAACAGCACCGCTAGGCTCAGGCCGCTGCGCTGGGTGCGGGCGATGCCCTGGTTCAGTTGTAGCAGAAACAGGCTGCGGTTGGGCAGCCCCGTCAGCTGGTCATGGAAGGCTTTATGGCGCAGCGTATCTTCCAGCGCCTTGCGCTCGCTGAGGTCGCGGATGTAGGCGATTGCATGACGGGTGCCATCCTGGTCCCAGAAGCCGAGCGAGATATCGACCGGCAGCAGGCTGCCATCACTGCGCCGCAGCCGCAGGTCGACCGTGCCCATGGCGCGCGGATGGGGCGCAGCGAAAAATTGCGCCATCGTGTGCTGGTGGGCGGCGCGTAAGGGCTCGGGCAGCAGCAGGCTCAGGTTGGCCCCCAGTAGCTGCGCCAGCGGGTAGCCGCTCAGCGTTTCCATGGCCGGGTTAGCCATCAGCAGGGTGCCGTCGCTGGCCACCCACAGTACGCCATCGGGGGCCGCACTGAGCGTGACCTGCTCGCGCTGATGCTGCATGGCCAGCAGGCGTAGCGGGCGCCGCAAGGATTCGCTGATGGTGGCGTACAACAGGAACAGGTAAGCCGCGCTGGCATAGCCGTGGCCCAGCGCGAGTCCGTTCGCTTGCTGGCCGTAGCCCAGCAACAGGCTTTCCGAGAGCGCCCCCAGCGCCGCTGCGAAGGCCAGGCTGGTGACACTCTCGGCGCGCAAGTGCTGGCGCCGCCACCAGAGCGCCAGCAGCGTGGCGCCATACAGGGCGATGGCGAGCCAGGCTACGCCATCGGCGCCGGGCGGGGCCCACCACTGCAGGCTGCGCCCGCCGAGGTACAGGCTGCCGAGTAGCAGCAGCAGTGCCAGCAGGCGCAGCAGCGCGGCGCGCAACAGGGGCAGCACCGGCAGCAACGCATACATCAACATGGCGCTGGCCGCCAGCAGGCGCGCGGCCAGCCAGTAGCGGGACGGCGCCGGCGCCACCCGTAGTGACGGATCGAGCTGCAGTGCGGCCAGCAGGTGCAGGAAGTGGGCCGCGCCGACGATCAGGAACAAGCTGCCCAGCAAGGCCATCGCCCCCTTGCGCGCGGCCAGCGTGGCATGGCAGCCTTGGACGAAGACCAGCACGGCCAGCACCACGGCCAGCAGCTGGGCGCCCAGACTGGCGGTCGTCATCCAGCCGGGCACGGCTGGCGCCTGATGCAGCCATAGCACGGCTGGCAGGGCCAGCGCCAGCAAGCCCCAGCCGGCAGGCCGCTCGTAGCGGACGGCGCGGTCGCTCATGCGCGCCGGTTGCCGAGCAGCCGCAGGGATGGGCGCGTCAGACTGGCCGGGGCGCCCGCGTTGGCCGCTGGTGCCAGGCGGAAGTTGGCCACCACTTCCGTCACGGCGTGGGCTTGCTGTTGCAAGTCGGCGGCGGCGCGGGCGGCGTCATCGACCAGGCTGGCGTTCTGCTGGGTCACTTGGTCGAGCTGGATGACGGCGCCGTTGATTTGCTCGATGCCGCTGCGCTGTTCGGCGCTGGCTTCGGCGATCTCCGCGATCAGGCCGCTGACCTGCTGGATGCTGTCGACGATGGCTTGCATGGCGCCGCCCGCCTGTTGCACCAGCTGGCTGCCGGTGCCGACCTGTTCCACCGAGGCGCCGATCAGTTGCTTGATCTCGCTGGCGGCCGCCGCCGAGCGCTGCGCCAGCGTGCGCACTTCGGAGGCCACCACGGCAAAGCCGCGCCCTTGTTCGCCGGCGCGCGCCGCTTCCACGGCCGCATTCAGGGCCAGGATATTGGTCTGGAAGGCGATGCCGTCGATGACGGCAATGATGTCGACGATGCGTAGCGCGGCCGCATCGATGGCGCCCATGGTGTGCACCACTTGCTGCACCACGTTGCCGCCGTCGCGGGCCAGCGTGGTGGTCTGCGCCACCAGCCGATGGGCCTGCTGCGCATGGTCGGCGTTTTGTTGTACCGTGGCCGTCATCTGTTCCATCGAGGTGGCTGTTTGCTGCAGCGTGCTGGCCTGGTGCTCGGTGCGGGCCGACAGGTCCAGATTGCTGGCCGCCATTTTCGACGACGCCGCGGCGATCGCGCTGGTGCCTGAACGAACCTGGCCGACGATCGCCGTCAGGCTAGTGGTCATGGCGTGCAGCGCCGTCATCAGCTGCGCCGTTTCATCGCGTCCGGCGATCGGCAACTGATTATCGAGATCGCCAGCGGCGACGCGCTGCGCCAGCGTCACGGCAGCGTCCAGCGGGGTCGTGATGCTGCGCGTAATCCACCAGCCGCACGCCAGCGCCAGCAGCACGGCCAGCGCGGCCAGCGCCGTCATCTGCAGCGCGGCGCTGCGGTGCAGGGCGCTGGTTTCGTTGCCGCTTTGTTCCATCAGTGTGCCGCCCAACGCCACCAAGCCTTTCACGCGCTCGAAGTAGAGCGCCTGATGGCGCGTGACGTCGCCCGCCAGCAAGGTCAGCGCGGCATCTTCCTGACCATTCTGCAGCAAGCGGATGTATTGGTCCTGAGCCGCCCGGTACTGGCTGCGTGCGGCCATGATCTCGGCATACAGTGTGCGCCCCTTGGGGGTCGACAGCAGCTGGTTGAGGCGTTCCAGAATGCCATCGACACGGCGCCGTTCCTCGGCCAGCAGAGCCAGCTCTTGCTCGCGTTGGGCCGGGTCACGCCAGATGATCAGGTTGCGCACGCGTTGGGCGACTTCGTTGATACCTTGCAGTACCTCGTTGGCCATCGCCACCTTCGGATAGCGATCGTGCACGATCAGGGCAGTACTCTGATCGAGTGCATTGAGGCGGCTGATGCCGAGCAAGGTGATGCCGATTAATAGTACGACGAGCAGGGCATAGCTGAGGCCCAGGCGGGTGCCGACGTTGAGGTTGTTGAGTTGCATGGATGTCTCCGTTCAGGTCTGGCATCGGATCGCTACCGGTGGCAGCGTGACACGCAAGAACAGGAGACCGACAGCAGAACGCAGACCGCGAACACCACTGCCCTCGGGACAACAGAGGGGCCTCCCGCTGCCGCGTGGCAGTCCGGGTGGTCGGCGTGTTCAGGGCCGGGAAGGGAGTAGTCCGGGGTCAGGGGACTGACTACTGCCCCATTGAAACTTAAGCGAATTGGACTGTCAACGACTTCGCCGCTATTGTTGTGAAACCAGCACTATTGTGTTGCAAGGTTGAGCAATTCGCGCGCATGCACCAGCTCGTCGGCCACGGCGTTCAGTTTGCGGCGCTGTTTGCGCGCCGTATCGCGCAGCAGGGCGAAGGCTTGCTGGCGACCCAGCTTGTATTCGATCATCAGGATGCCGGTGGCGACACTGATGCTGCGTTCATCGTCGAGGGCGCGCTGCAACTGGCGGCGGCCCTCGCGCAACTCCTGCAGCTCGTCGGCGCGGGCCAGCGCCGCCTCGATCGCCGGTACCAGTTGCGGAATGTCGAGCGGCTTGACCAGGTAGGCCAGCGCGCCGTTGCGCGCGGTCTGCTCGACCAGCGACGCCTCGCTGTAGGCGCTCAGCATGACGAACGGAATGTGATCGAGCTCATGCAGGCGGCGTGCCAGGTGCAGGCCACCCTGGCCCGGCATCCGCACATCGAGCAGGGCCAGGTCGGGGCGGACCCCGCTGGCCAGCCAGGCTTCGGCATCTTCGGCCGATTCGGCGCCCACCACGGTATAGCCGGCGCGGCGCAAGCCATGCGAGGTGGTCGACAGCACCAGTCGGTCATCGTCGACCAGTAACAGTATTTTCGGGGCGGGGGCAGGGAGTGTCATGGGGGAGGGGGCAAGTCCGGGTCGGTGCGGCTGATGATGGGAGGCTCACATTCGAGCGCAATGATGACGGTATCGTGTTCCTGGCGGAAATCGAGGTGGGCCCCGGCCGGCGGCATCAGCGCGCTCACCAGGTCGAGACCGTTATGGGGTGGGCCCTTGTGGCGGTAATCGTTGCCCAGCTGGCCATGGTTGCGGATGGTGACGCAAACGCTGTCGGGCTGCTGGCCGGGAGCCAGCCGGACGTCGACGCCATCATGGGCGGCGCCGCCGTGTTTGGCGGCATTGACGATCAGCTCGTTCAACACCAGGGCCAGCGGCACGGCTTCGTTTTCCGCCACGTGCCACGCTTGCCATGGCGTTGGCATGACGAAGCGCACCGGCGTCTGGCGCGACTGCGCGACTTGCTCGCAGATGGCTTGCGTCAGTTCGCACAGGCGCACCGAGGCCGAGCGCGCGCGGCCGCGCAAGCCATGGATGACGGAAATGCTCTGGACCTGATCGATCGCCGTCTGAATCGGCGCCGCCGTGTCCGGGTGTTGCGCGGCGCACTGGCGCTGGATGCCGGTGATGCCTTGCAGATTGTTCTTGATGCGATGGTGGACCTCGCGCACCAGCGCCTCGCGCTGCGCCAGCTCGTCACGGCGGCGTTGCTGCTCGCGCCGCGCATCATCGGTGGCGTCGAGCAGATGGCAGACATAGTGGCTGACCTGGCCCGATTCATCGTGCACCGCCGTCAGCGAACCGCTGGCATAAAACAGGCTGCCATCGCGCCGCCGTTGCCAGAGGGAGCCCTGCCAGGCGCCGTGGCGGCGCAGGCTGCGCCACAGGCTGCGGTAACTGGGCTGGCCCGGCTGCGCCGCGTCAAGCAGCGTGATGCGGCGGCCGTCGAGGGTGCCCGGCAGGTAGCCGGTGATGCGGCTGAAGGCCTGGTTGGCGCGCAGGATGCGCAGGCGGGCGTCGAGGATCACGATGGCGGCCACCGACTCGAACGAAATGGCGGCAATCCGCAGCGCCGCCTCGGCGGCGCGGCGCTCGGTGATGTCATGCGAAATGCCGCACATCGCGTAAATGGTGCCGGCCTGGTCCCGCAGCGGCAGCTTGACGGACTGGTAGATGGCCGCCACCCCGTGCTGGTTGTGGGTGGTTTCTTCGGTGCGCACGGTCTGCCCCTGTTCCCACACCGGTGCTTCGGTACGCTGCAGTGCGGCCACCGTGGCGGCATCGAAGAACAGGCTGTCATCATGGCCGATGATGTCAGCCATGCTGCGCCCGAACAGGGTGCGCACCGGGCGGTTGGCGAACAGGTAGCGGCCGGCACGGTCCTTCAGGTAAACATAGCCGTCGGCATGTTCCAGGATATCGAACAGGGTGCGCTCACTCTGCTGCAGCGCCGCTTCGCGCTGACTGGCGGTGGCCAGCAGCTGGTTGAAGGCGTCGATCAGCGCGCCGATTTCGTGGCGGCCGCTATTGGGCAGCGGCTGCGGCACGGCGCTACCAGCGTTGATACGGCCCAGTGCGCGGAGCGCGCGCTGTACCGGTGCCAGCTGCTGGCGCAAGGTCCACCAGGCCAGCGCCCCCACCAGCAGCAGCAGTGTGGCGGCCGCCAGCAACAGGCGTTGCTGCATGGCCGCCACCGGCGCATAGGCTTCCTGGGTCGGCAGGGCGGCGGCCAGATACCAGTTGGCCAGCCCAATCCGCTTGGCCGAGGCCAGCACTTCCACGCCCTGCAGATTGCGGGCCGTGCCCGAGCCTTCATAGCCGGCCACGAAGCGCTCGACCAGCGCATTGCTGCCGGGCGCAGGCAGGGCCGCGCTGCCGATGCGGCCGCTGGTGGCGGCCAGCACCAGGCGCTCGCCCGGTGCCACCAGCATATAGCCGCCGGTCTGGCCGTAGGCGCGCAGGGAATACGGTGCCAGAAAGCCTTCCCGCTCGAGTGCGCTGACGGCGGTCAGCGTCGCCGTCCGGCCGCCATCAGCGCCCGGCAGCGCGATGGTCAGCACGAAGCGGATCTGCTCGGGTTGTCCGGCGCGCGCACCGCCGCCGGCACGGCCGATCCGGGGGCGGCCATCGGCCAGCACGGCCTGACGCAGCGCAGGGTCGACCCCGTCGATGCCGTTGCTGGCCAGTACCGTGCCATCCGCGCCCAGCAGTTGCAGGCCGAGGTAGCGTCCGCTGGCGCCACTGTGGGCGTGCAAGGCCGCGCGGCGTGCGGCCGGCGCGCTGGGCAAACTGGCCCCCAGCTGTGCCAGCGCGTCGATGCGCTGCTGCAGGGCGACGCCGATCGCATCGGCGGCCATCCGCACGGTGGAGAATTGCTGTTGGCCCAGCATGGTCTCCAGATCGCTGCGCAGCATGCTCAGCGCAGTCATCGACAGTGCACCCAGCCCCACGAGCAGCAGGGCCAGCAGGGCGACGGTGATGCGCGAGGTTAACGAGTTCATGCAGGCAAACAGTGGTTTTCCTGACATTGTGACAGATCTGGTGGCGCTGCCGACGTGCGCGCAGCACACTCTGTGACCGGAATCCGATTGTCAGCGCTGCCGATTTGGGTTAGCGTGGTTGAACTGCGTATCTGATGCCAAGGAGCTGTCCGATGAATTCGCCTCGCCCCGAGCTGCCGTTGCCCGCCGCCATGCCCATCACGCCATTCGACTGGTGGCGCCAGGGTACCGATTACTGGATCGACGCTTGCCAGCGCTCAGTGTTGTTTCTCGACGTGCTGCGCCAGCGCGGCGATGAGCGCAATGCGCGCGCGGCACAGATTGCGCCCCATGTGCTGCATTTTGAATTCGATGTCGTGATGGATGGCAAGGACGGTGAGCGCCCTGTCAACTACATCCTGCTGCGTATCAAGCCGCCGGACGGCATCGAGCCGGAGGCCAGCAAGCGGCCCTTCATCGTGTTTGATCCGCGCGCCGGCCACGGTCCCGGCATCGGCGGCATGAAGCAGGACAGCGAGATCGGCGTGGTGCTGAAAGCCGGCCATCCCTGTTATTTCGTCGGCTTCCTGCCAGTGCCGGAACCGGGCCAGACCATTGAGGATGTGTGCCGTGCCGAAGCGCGTTTCATTGCCCGCGTGGCGGAACTGCACCCCGAGGCCGACGGCAAGCCTGCGCTGATCGGCAATTGCCAGGCCGGCTGGCAAATCATGATGACCAGTGCCTTGCATCCCGAGTTGCCGGGACCGCTGGTGCTGGCGGGGGCACCGTTGTCGTATTGGGCCGGGGTGCGTGGCGGATCGCCGTTGCGTTACCTTGGTGGCGTGCTGGGCGGCACCTGGATGAATTCGCTGGAAGGCGATATGGGTAACGGCATTTTCGATGGCGCCCATCTGGTCGCCAATTTCGAGAAGATGAATCCGTCGAATACCTACTGGACCAAGAACTACAACGTGTATTCGCGTATCGATACCGAGGCCCAGCGCTTCCTCGATTTTGAAAAATGGTGGGGCAATCCGGTGCTGCTGAATGCCGGCGAAATGCAGTACATCGCCGACTCGCTGTTCGTCGGCAACCGTCTGAGCGATGCCGCCTTGCTCGACAGCGAGGGGCGGCGCATCGACCTGCGCAACGTCAAGTCACCGATCGTGGTGTTCTGCTCGTGGGGCGATGACATCACGCCGCCGCAGCAGGCGCTGGGCTGGGTGCTCGACCTGTACGAGGACGACGCGGCCCAGGTGGCCGGCGGCCAGACCATCATTTATTCGACCCACCAGAGCATCGGCCACCTCGGTATCTTTGTCTCGGCCTCGGTGGCCAACAAGGAACACGGCGAGTTCACCGAAGCGATGGACATGATCGACATCATGCCGCCCGGCCTGTATGAAGCGGTGTTCCTGCCCAAGGACGAAGCCATGATACAGGCCGAGATGGCGGCCGGCGACATGGCAGCCGGCGACTTCGTGCTGCGCTTCGAGCGGCGCAGTCTCGAGCAGTTGCGCGCGATGGGCGGCAACAGCGTCGAGGACGAGCGCCGTTTCGCCACTGTGGCGCGGGTGTCGGAAGTCAATCAGGGTTTGTACCGCACCTTCGCCAGTCCGCTGGTGCAGCGCATGGTCACGCCGCAGGGCGCCGAAGCGCTGCGCGAGCTGCACCCGCTGCGGCTGCGTTATCGCATGTTCTCCAGCAAGAACCCGTTCCTGCAGGGTATAGACCAGCTGGCGGCCCGGGTGCGCGCCGAGCGCCGTCCGGTGGCTGCCGGCAATATCTTCCTACAGTGGCAGGAAGCCATGTCGACCCAGATCGTGGCGCTGCTTGACCACTACCGCGATCAGCGCGACCGCAGCACCGAGCAGCTATTCCTTGGCGTGTATGGCTCCCCGGTGTTGCAGGCGCTGGTTGGCTTGCGCACCGACGGCGGCCGGCCACGCCGTATCGGGCGTGACATTGCGCGCGAAGCAGCGCTGTTTGCGCACCGCGCTGCGGCGGCGCTGAAGACGGCCGAAGGCGGCCCGACCGAAGCCATCGTGCGGGCCCTGCTGTACATCTACCGCAGCCCGGAAATGAGCGCCGCCGACGAGCGTGCCTTCGCTGCCTTGCGTCAGCTGCGGCTGCGCACGGCGGCCGGGCACGAGATGAGCATGTCACACTTCAAGGAGATGTTGCGGGAGCAGTATCTGATGCTGCAGGTCGACGAGGCCGGCGCGCTGCGCGACTTGCCCAAGCTGCTGCCAGACGACGCCAGCGCGCGCGAGTCGACGCTGGCGATGATACGGCAGGTGGCCAGCGCCGCCGGTGCGCTGACGGGTGATGCGGCACTGCGGCTGGCGCGCATTGAAGCCAGCTTGGGCGTCATCGCGCCGCAGCTGCCCGGCTGAGGCTGGCCGGGTTCCCCTGTATAATGACGGCCCTTCACCGCCACCGCATATTGCCGTCATGACCATCGCCACCGCACCGACCATCGCCCCCGCCGCCCCTGCCACTGTTGCGTCGGGCCGGCGCCTGTCGGTCGCCCCGATGATGGACTGGACCGACCGCTATTGCCGCATGTTCCACCGCCAGATCACGCGCCACACCTGGCTGTACACGGAAATGGTGACTACGGGCGCGCTGGTGTATGGCGACGTCGAGCGCCATTTGCGTTTCAACGAGGAAGAACACCCGGTCGCGCTGCAGCTGGGCGGCAGCGATCCGGCCGACCTGGCGATCGCCGCCAAACGCGGCCAGGAATATGGCTACGACGAAATCAACCTGAATTGCGGCTGCCCGTCGGAGCGGGTGCAGAAGGGCGCGTTCGGCGCCTGCCTGATGGCCGAGCCGCAACTGGTGGCCGATTGCGTCAAGGCCATGCGCGATGCGGTCAGCATCGACGTCACCGTCAAGCACCGCATCGGTATTGATGACAGCGAAAGCTACGACTTCGTGCGCGACTTCGTCGGCACCGTGGGCGAGGCGGGCTGCCGGACTTTCATCGTGCACGCCCGCAATGCGATCCTGAAAGGCTTGTCGCCCAAGGAAAACCGCGAAATCCCGCCCCTCAAATATGAGTTCGCCTACCAGCTGAAGCGCGATTTCCCGCAGTTTGAAATCCTCATCAACGGCGGCATCAAGACCGAAGCGGAGATCGACCTGCATCTGCAACACGTCGATGGCGTGATGCTGGGCCGCGAGGCGTATCACAATCCCTTCATGATGGTCAATTTCGACCAGCGCTACTACGGCGCCGACACGGCGCCCGTGACCCGCGAGCAGGTACTGGCGGCGATGGTGCCCTACATACAGGCCCAGCTGGCCGAGTACGGCCCCAAGGGCCTGAAGCTCAATTCCATCACGCGCCACATGCTGGGCCTGATGCAGGGCTTGCCCGGCGCGCGCGCCTTCCGCCAGACCCTGTCGGACTCGAAACAGCTGGCCCGCGGCGACGCCCGGCTGTTGCTGGAAGCCGCGCAGCGCCTACAACAATCGGCATAATTTCGCCGATTTGGCAAATCAAAACGCGGCAGTGTTGGAATTTCCACGCAGAAAGTTCGTTTGCGTATTTTTGAGGCAGGTTTTGCTTGCTTTGAGGCAAAATTTGCATCTATAATTCCCGAATATACACGCATTTCCACCGTTTTCGTTTGTATATTGCGGTTCAAAAACTACATGCAAGCTGCTGGTGGAGCCGCAAATTTTGCATTCGCAGTCATTGTTTGCTACTGTCAAGTTGCTAGCAACAAAGGCCGGTGGAACGCGTCGTGCACAAGACGAGGCCTTCCCAGGTAAATTCTTTATCAACAGTGTCACTTACGAAGAGACGAAATGAATTTAGCAAAAATGAAAGTCGGAACGCGCCTGGGTCTCGGATTCGCTCTGGTCCTGGTATTTCTGGTGGCCGTGACGGTGGTGGGTATCACCCGTATGGCCCAGATCCAAGATCGCCTTGACCACGTGGTCAGCGTGAATAATGTCGTCACCCGCCTGGTGATCGACATGCGCGCCAACGTTAGCGACCGTATCACGTCGCTGCGTATCCTGACGCTGATGACCGATGCCGGTGACATGGTACCGGAAATGAATCGCATCAAGGAACAGACCGCCAAGTACGACGAAGCACAGAAGAAGCTGACGGCCCAGTTCGCGCTCGAAGCGACGCCGGAAGAGAAGGCGCTGCTGGCCCAGATCAAGGAACATGAAGGCGCGGCCATGCCGGCCATCGCCCGTGCGTCCGCCCTGTGGCTGGACAACAAGGCGGAAGACGCGACCAAGGTCATGATCAAGGAAATCCGCCCGGTCCAGAAGAAATGGATGGCGGCCCTGGATCAACTGGCCACGCTGGAAGACAAGCTGAACGCTCAGGTGCAGACCGACGCTGCTGCTGGCTTCGCGAATGCCCGTAACTTCATGATCGTAATGGGCCTGCTGGCCGTGGCGATCTCGGTGGTGGCGGCGTACATCATCACCCGTGGCCTGCTGAAGCAGCTGGGCGGCGAGCCAGATTACACCGCGTCGATCGCTGGCAGCATCGCCAATGGCGACCTGTCGGTCTACATCGATACCGATAGCAACGACAAGGAAAGCCTGCTGTCGGAAATGAAAGAAATGCGCGACAGCCTGGTCGACATCGTCGGTCAGGTCCGTACCGGCACCGAAACCATCGGGACTGCCTCGCGCGAAATCGCGGCCGGCAATATCGACCTGTCGTCGCGTACCGAAATGCAGGCCAGCTCGCTGGAAAAAACGGCGTCCGCAATGGAAGAGCTGACCTCGACCGTGAAACAGAATGCCGACAATGCCCGGGAAGCGAACCAGCTGGCCTCGGCTGCGTCGGACGTCGCCATCCGTGGCGGTAAAGTGGTCTCGGAAGTGGTCAACACCATGAGCTCGATCGATGCGTCGGCCAAGAAGATTGTTGACATCATCGGTGTGATCGATGGCATCGCCTTCCAGACCAATATTCTGGCGCTGAACGCTGCCGTGGAAGCGGCCCGTGCCGGTGAACAAGGCCGCGGCCTCGCCGTGGTGGCATCGGAAGTGCGTAACCTGGCCCAGCGCTCCGCTGGCGCTGCCAAGGAAATCAAGCTGCTGATCGATGACTCGGTCGAAAAAGTTGGCGCCGGCACCAAGCTGGTCGGCCAGGCCGGTGTGACGATGGAAGAAGTGGTGGATTCGGTGCGTCGCGTGACCGACATCATGAGCGAAATCGCCAACGCCAGCCAGGAACAAAGCGCCGGCATCGAGCAGGTCAATCACTCGATCATCGAGATGGACAGCATGACCCAGCAGAATGCTGCGCTGGTGGAAGAAGCCGCAGCCGCCGCGCAAAGCCTGCAAGACCAGGCCGCCGAACTGGCGCGCGTGGTCAGCATCTTCAAACTGGTCGAGGGCGAAGAGCGCGTGGCGCCGGTCGCTTACACGCCAGCTGCCAAGCCAGTTGCCAAGCCAGCCGTGGTCAAGGCTGCGGCAGCGCGGGCCCCGGTCAAGAAACTGGCCGCCGCAGCGGCGCCTGCGCCGAAGCCGAAGAAAGCCGCACCTGCTGCCAGCGGTGCCGATGAGTGGGAAGAGTTTTAATCTGGCAGATCGTATGCAGTAGCACCATTTTTATACTAATAGATTAATAGTCGTGGGAAAGTGAAATGAACAAGTTTTCGAGCCTTATCGCCGCCGCCATCCTGGCTGCAACCTCCGTTACCGCCGTCGCTGCTGAAGTGCCAGCGGCATTCGATGCCAAGAACTGCCGTGCTGATTATCCGAAAGCATCGCTGATGAATGAAGAGCAGGGCAACGTCTTCATGGCGTTCCTGGTCGCAACCGATGGCTCGGTGGTGGACTCGAAAGTCGAAAAGTCGAGTGGCTTCAAGAACCTCGACCGCGCCGCGTTGAAAGCGCTCAGCGCGTGCAAATTCAAGCCGGGCACCAAAGATGGTGCCGTGGCCCAAACCTGGACCAAAGTCGAATACGAGTGGAAGCTGTAAGCACCACCGTTCGATACAGCCGGAAAGTTCGTAGCTAGGTTCAAACACTTGGGGAAATCAGATGTCTACAAATAAGCGTTGGTTGAGTGTTATCGCAGCAGTGCTCGTGTCGAGCGCACCCGTAGCCTTTGCTGCCGAAGTTCCGGCCAGTTTCGATGCCAAGACGTGCAAGGCCGAATATCCGAAAGCGTCACTGATGAATGAGGAGCAGGGCACCGTCTCGATGTCCTTCCTGGTTAAGGCCGATGGTTCGGTGGCCGATTCCAAGGTCGACAAGTCGAGCGGTTTCAAGAACCTCGACAAGGCCGCCATCAAAGCCCTGAGTGCCTGCAAGTTCAAGCCGGGTAGCAAGGATGGCGCGCCGGCGGAAACTTGGACCAAGGTCGATTACGCCTGGAAACTGGACTAAGCGATGCCTGCCGGCCGGGCCGGCAGCTGGTCTGAAGGAACCGCCTGCGGTTCCTTTTTTTTCGCCTGTGTCAGCGGGTGTAACAAGCTGTAAATCCGCAGCGCACCCCGGCAAACTTGCTTATAGTGATAGGAGGAGGATTTGTCTTGACGTCCTCCCCGCCCTAAAGGGCGGGGATTCCTTCATCTAGCGTCGCACGTCCGCGACGGAGAATGTTTAACGCAGCATTGGTGTCACGATCATGTACGCAACCACAATCACTGCATTTCCACTCTCTTATTCCAAGC
>JBGSBQ010000032.1:0-15275 GCA_041730475.1 Sphingomonadaceae bacterium | reverse complement strand
GAAATGGAAGGCCGGATTGGTAAGGATCTGATTGCGGCGATTAACAAGGAAGCGTCCAAGTAAGACCGGGCGCTGAAGTAAAAAAGGCAAGCCATCATGGCTTGCCTTTTTTTTACCCCAGAAGTAAAACCTGGGGGTAGACGTTAATGCCGCTAACGTAAAGTGTCGTAGCGTGCGCTTGCACCCCAAGACAAGACCTGGGGTCAGACGGGGACGCCGAGTCCCGACGGGTCTGACCCCTGCTTTACGCCGTTGGGTTTACATCAGCCCCATCGCCTTCGGCAGCCACAGCGACAGCCCCGGCCAGTAGGTGACGATCACGAGGAACACCAGCATCGTCAGCAACCACGGCATGACCGCCACGGTCAGTTCGGAGATGCTCATCTTCGAGATGCCGCTGGCGACATACAGGTTCAGCCCCACCGGTGGATGGCACAGGCCGATTTCCATATTGGCGTCGATCATGATGCCGAAGTGGACCGCATCAATCCCGAGGCGGATCGCGGCCGGGTGCAGGATCGGTGCCATCACCAGAATGATCGACGACGGTTCCATCACATTCCCGGCCAGCAGCAGCAGGATGTTGGTGAAGAACAGGAAACCAGCCTGACCCAGGTCCTTGGCCAGAATCCAGTCCGCCATCGCCTGCGGAATATTCTCATGCGCCATCAGGAACGAGAACAGCACCGCGTTGGTGATGATGTACAGCAGCATCGCGCTCAGGCTGGCCGATTTCTTCAGCACTTCCGGGGTTTTCTTCAGCGGCATGTCCTTATACACGAACACTGAAATGATGAAGGCATACACGGCGCTCATGGCGGCCGCTTCGGTTGGCGTAAAGATACCTTTGGTAATCCCGCCGATGATGATCACCACCAGCATCAGACCCCAGACCGAGTCCTTGAACGCTTTCAGGCGCTCGCCCCAGGTCGATTTGCGCATGCGCGGGTAGTTGTTCTTCTTGGCCAGTACCCAGGTGGTGGTGCACAGCATCAGCGTCAGCAGGATGCCGGGGAACAGGCCGGCCAAGAACAGTGCGCCGATCGAGGTGTTGGTCGAAATCGCGTAGATCACTTTCGGGATCGAGGGCAGCATCAGGATGCCGAGCGAACCGGCCGTGATGATGACGCCGGCGCCAAAGGCTTTCGGATAACCCTGCTTGACCATGGCTGGCAGGATGATGGAGCCGATCGCGACTACCGTCGCCACCGAGGAGCCGCACACCAGCGCGAACATGGCGCAGGCGATGATACCGGCCAGCGCCAGGCCGCCGTGCCAGTGCCCGATCAGGCTGGTGGCAAAGCGTATCATGCGCTTGGCCACGCCGCCGTGGGTCAGGAAGTTACCGGCCAGGATGAACAGCGGGATCGCCATGATCTCGAACTTCTCGATACCGCTGAACAGCTTTAGCGCCACCGCTTCCACCGGCACTTGCGTCAGCAGGTACATAAACATCAGTACCGTCAGGCCGAGCGCGATGGAGACAGGAATCCCGGTCAGCATCAGCAGGATCAGCAGCGCAAACACCACGCCGACCTTGCCACCAAGGATGCAGACGCCGAGCAGGATGCCGGCGATCACGGACAGGATGGTTGCGGCCTTCTTTTTGGTCCAGGCTGGTACGCCCGGGACGATTGCAGCGTCGCTCATCGCGCACCTCCTGATACGGGTGCGGCGGCGAACATGTCGTCGTCGTCATCGTCGAGGCCATCGACATGGGCTTCATTGTGGTGTGGCAGTTCGCCATGGCGCAGGAAGGTCCAGGTGACCTGCATGAAGCGGAAGCACATCAGGTAGGAGCCCATCGGCACGACAGAATAGATGAACCAGGTCGGCCATTCCAGATCGGGCGTGGTCGGGCCTTCCGGCACGTCGCTGGCATCGCGGCCCAGCAGCGTATACAGCGCATAGTGCATGCCGTTATCCCACACGAAGCTCAGTCCTAGCGTACCAACGATGCCGGTAAACAGCATGCCGCAGAACAGGGCCAGCAGCACGGTGTTGCGGCGCCATTCGACCGGCAAACGGGTCACCAGTACGTCGACGCCGACGTGTACGCCCATCCGCACCCCATAGGCGGCGCCGAACTTGGCCATCCACACAAACATGATGATGGCCAGTTCCTGCGCCCATTCAAAGTGCAGCGACAGCAGCCAGTCCTGTACGCCCGGGATGGGCAGGCCGGTACCATAACGGTGCAGCACCGACAGGAAGATGATCAGGGTCGCCCCTGCCATCAGGAAGGTGATGATCCACTCTTCCAGATGGTCCAGTATTTTCATGAACATGGTCGTCTCTTGGTTGTAGTTGTAGCCGGGAAATCCGGCACTATGCGTAAAATATAATTTATGTTGGGAGTGCGGCAATAAGGGGTATTACTGAGGCCACACCCGGATATAAGCCAAACGCATACCACAACTTTAGGTTGTTGCGAAAGCACTAATTCACACCTCAAAGACCTGTACGTTTTTGCGTAAAAAATTGTGGGAAAAACGCGAAGATGACGATATGATGGCGTCGCTCTCAGGGAATTACGCATAACGATATGCGAGCTCTGGCGGGGCACAGAATAGTAGGTGGGGAGTGTGTATGAGAAACGGTAACTGAATACCGGCACGAATTTGAGGAGACACACGTTTTACAGAATGTCGTTGTTATAGTCGCTGCAGGCCGCCACAAGCGCGCTACGGAGACAGGCAAACGACCGGGAACGTGAAGCAGGTTTTAAAAGCGCACCGCAAGGTGCGTTTTTTTTTCGTCCCTGCTGATTGCGCTGTTGTTAAAATGCTGCACCAGGGTGTGGCTTTTTATGACAGCAGTGTGACGAAAATGCGACAAATTGGTGCACACCTCTACCGATTGAAAGATGCCAATGTGCAACTTTGGTGCAAAACATATCAACTAGCGTGATGAAAATACAACAGGGTAGTGAGGTTTTTTCCGCCATTGTGGCTTTGCCGTTCGGTAAGGTCGGGGTCCGGACGGCGGGCCGGGTTATCACCGAAATTTGTTACCTGCCGCCACACTATGATGAAAAGCCGGCCGAGGACGAGATCGCGGCGCGTGCGGTGCGGCAGCTGCAATGCTATTGCCTGAACCCGGACTTCCAGTTCGAGCTGCCGCTGGCCCGGGTCGGCAGTGAATTCCAGCACAAGGTGTGGGACAGCATCAGCGCGATCCCGCGTGGCAGCGTGCGCACTTATGGCGAGCTGGCCAAGCATCTGGCATCGGCGCCGCGCGCCATCGGCCAGGCCTGCGGCGCCAACTGGTTCCCGGTGGTGATTCCGTGCCACCGCGTGACCGCGTCCACCGGGCTGGGTGGCTTTGCCAACAGCGACGATCCGAACGGCTATCTGCTGAACATCAAGCGCTGGCTGCTGGCCCACGAAGGCATGAGCGAATACGCATGGCAGCAGACCACCTTGCTCTGATCGACGAGTTCTGCGACAGCCTGTGGCTGGAGGACGGCCTGTCGCGCAACACGCTGGCCGCCTACCGCCGCGACCTGACGCTGTTCGCCCAGTGGCTGCAGTCGCAACGCCCGCAAGTGGCCGGGCTGCTGGCGGTGCAGACCCATGATATCGAGGCGTATATCGCAGCCCGCATGCAAGATAGCGGCAAGGCGACTTCGTCGAACCGGCGGCTGTCGGTGCTGAAGCGCTTTTATCAGCTGGCGCTGCGCCAGAAGCAGATCACCACGGATCCGTGCCTGAAGCTGGTGTCGGCACGGCAGGCGCCGCGCTTTGTGCACACGCTGAGCGAGGCGCAGGTGGAGGCGCTGCTGGCGGCGCCCGACGTGCATACGCCGCTGGGCCTGCGCGAGCGCACCATGCTGGAGCTGATGTATGCCAGCGGCCTGCGGGTGTCGGAGCTGGTTGATCTGAAGACGCTGGAACTGAGCCTGAACGATGGCGTGCTGCGCGTTACCGGCAAGGGCGCCAAGACGCGGCTGGTACCATTCGGCGCGCAGGCGCGCCAGTGGCTGGAGCGCTACCTGCACGAGGCGCGTGGCGTGATCCTGAACGGGCAGGTCGATGATGCGCTGTTCGTCACCGGACGCGGCGGGGCGATGACGCGCCAGATGTTCTGGGTGCTGATCAAGAAGCATGCGCAGCGCGCCGGGATTACCGCGCCGCTGTCGCCGCACACCTTGCGCCATGCGTTTGCCACCCACTTGCTGAATCATGGCGCCGACCTGCGCGTGGTGCAGCTGTTACTGGGCCATGCCGACATTTCGACCACGCAGATTTACACCCATGTGGCACGCGAACGTCTCAAAGCGCTGCATGCGCAGCATCACCCGCGGGGCTGAAAAAATCAGCGCTAGCCTTAACTACGTCATAATGTGGGGAAGTAACCCAACGTTGTGAAGAAAGAGGTGGCAAATGGCAAAGACAAATTTCCAGTATGAGAAGCGGCAACGCGAGTTGGAAAAGAAGAAAAAAGCAGAGGAAAAGGCACGCCGCAAGGCGGAAGCCAAAGCCAATCCGGGCGCACACCCGGAAGGCGAGGATGAGGAGGATGGCGACGAGGCCGGCGGGCCAGCGGACGACGCCGAGAATTGAGGTTCCGGCGCCGGCGGGAAGCCATGCGTTGCGTGCCTGCCGGCACGGCATGGATTCCCGCCTGCGCGGGAATGACGAGGTGAGCTTCCCGCCTGCGCGGGAATGACGAGGTGATGCGGGGGCAGGTCAGGCGGCGTCCACTTTTGGCACCGCGACCGGCACCGCATGTTCCTCATTGCGCTTGAACCAGCGCGTGGCCCGTTTGCCCAGGCTATCCAGATAGGTGTAGGCCACCGGCACTACCACCAGCGTCAGCAAGGTTGACGTCAGCACCCCACCAATCACCGCACGGCCCATCGGCGCTTGCGTTTCGCCGCCATCGCCCATGCCGATCGCCATCGGCAGCATGCCGAATACCATCGCCAGCGTCGTCATCAGGATAGGCCGCAGCCGCACCTGACCGGCCGCCAGGATCGCTGCGATCTGGCTCTGGCCGTTCTGCTGTCCATGGTTGGTGAAGTCCACCAGCAGGATGGCGTTCTTGGTCACCAGCCCCATCAACATGATGAAGCCGATCACCGAGAAGATATTCAGCGTCGATCCCGTCACCAGCAGCGCCACCAGCACGCCGATCAGCGACAGCGGCAAGGACATCATGATCGCGATCGGCTGCAGGAAGCTGCCGAACTGCGAAGCCAGCACTAGATAGATGAAGATCACCGCGATCAGCAGCGCGGCACCAGCCGCACCCATGGTGTCGCCCATCTCCTGCGCATTGCCACCGACGTCGAAGCGCACCCCGGACGGCAGTTCGATCGAGTCCATCGCCTTGCGTACATCGGCGTCGACGTCGCCCGCGGGCCGGCCTTCGACTGCCGCATACACGGCCACCCGACGTTGCAGCGCCTGCCGCTTCAGCACTTGCGGGCTGGACGACGGCACGAAATCGACCACCTGACGCAGCGGCACCATCACCGGCTTGCCGTCTGGTCCCAGCTTGCTCGAGGCCAGCGACAGGTCGGCCAGATCGGCGATCTTCTGGCGTCCGGATTTTGGCAGCTGCACGCTGACGTCATAGTTCTGGCCATCGTCAGCCAGCCAGTGGCTGACGGTGTCGCCGGCCACGAAGGGGCGCAGCGCGCTGCCGATCTGCTGTACCGACAGACCGAGGTCGCTGGCCAGCTCGTTATTGATCTTCACCGTGGTCGACGGATTCGCGCCTTCCTGGCTGTATTCCAGATCGGCTATGCCTTTAATCTTGCGCATCTTGTCCATCAGGCGGTGCGCCACCAGATCCAGCTTGCCTTCGTCGGTACCGAGGATGGCGATGAAGATCGGCTTCCAGCCAACCGACAGCGTGATGCCGGCAATCGGCGCCAGCCGCTCGCGGATGGCTTTTTCCAGTTCTTTCTGGCTGCGGCGCGGATGCAGCTTGCGGTCCACCAGCTTCATGTCGATCTGGGCGTTGTTGCGGCCTTCCTGGGTCCCGATGACGGCCACCACGCTGGCGATTTCAGGGAATGCCTTGAGCGTCTGTTCGACCTGCTGCACCTTGCTGTTGGTGTAGTCCAGGCTGGAACCGACCGGGGTTTTCAGGTGCAGGTTGATCCAGCCATCATCGGTTTCCGGGAACATCTCGCCGCCAATCATCGGCACCAGCATCAAGCTGGCGAGGAACAGCGCCAGCGCTGAACCCAGCGTGGCCTTGCGCCAGCGCAGCGCGAATGCCAGCACCCGGCCATACACCACGTGTACCTTGTCGATGCCGCCCTCGATCCAGTGCATCAGACGGCCCAGCCATGGCAGGTATTTGAAGCGGTCCTTGACCGGGTCCGGCCACACCGACGACAGCATCGGATCGAGTGTGAAGCTGACGAACAGCGAGACCAGCACCGCCACTGCCACCGTGACCCCGAACTGCAGGAAGAAGCGGCCGATAATGCCCTTCATGAAGGCCACCGGCACGAATACGGCGACGATCGCAAACGTGGTCGCCATCACGGCCAGCCCGATTTCATTGGTGCCGTCTTCGGCCGCCTTGCGGTGGCTCTTGCCCAGACCGAGGTGGCGCACGATGTTCTCGCGCACCACGATGGCGTCATCAATCAGCAGGCCGATACACAGCGACAGCGCCATCAGCGTCAGGAAGTTCAGCGTGAAGCCGAAGGCCTTCATGGCGATAAAGCTGGCCATCACTGAGATCGGCAGTGTCAGGCCGGTGATGATGGTGCTGCGCCACGAGTGCAGGAAGAAGAACACGATCACCATGGTCAGCACGGCGCCTTCGATGATGGTGTCCTTGACGTTATCGAGCTGGCTCTGGACCTTGTCGGCTTCGTTGTTCAGCACCGTCAGCGTGATGTCGGCCGGCAGCGTCTTGCGTAGCTCCTCGGCCACCTTCATGATGCGGGTCCCGACTTCGACCACGTTGGCGTCCTGCTGCTTGGTGATGTCGAGCGAAATGGCGCGCTGGCCGTTCAGGCGCGTGATCGACAGTTCTTCCTGCGCGCCGTCGATGACGTTGGCCACCTGGTCCAGATAGACCGGGCCATTGGCGCGGCGCGCCACGATGATCTTGTTGAAGTCACGCGCATTCTTGATCTTGCCCTCGACCCGTACCAGCTGCTCGCTGGCGCCGTAGCTGATCGAGCCAGCCGGCAGGTTGGTGTTGGTGGCCTGGATTGCGCTGATCACCTGATCGACGCCGATCGCCTGCGCGTTCAGGTCATTGGGCCGCATCGAGATCAGGATCTGGCGCGAGGCGGTGCCGTTCAGGCGTACCTGTCCGACCCCGGCCACGCCTTGGAAGCGTTTGCCGATCAGCTGGTCGGCCATGGTCGACAGTTCGCGCAGCGTGTGGTTGCTGGCGGTCAGGCCGATCTGCGCGATCGGCTTGTTGTTTTCGCCCTCAACGCGGGCGATGAACGGATCCTTGGCCTCTTTCGGGAAGCGCGGGCGCACCATCGCGACCTTGTCGCGGATGTCCTGCATGGCCTTGTCCATGTTCGTGCTCAGCTCGAAGTCGACGTAGACCCCGGCCCGGCCTTCCCACGAGTTGGCGCGCAGCGTCTTGACGCCGCTGACGGTGTTGACGATGTCTTCGATCGGGCGCGTGATGTCATTCTCGACCGCCTCCGGCGAGGCGCCCGGATACTGCACCTCGATGATGGCGACCGGGATTTCCACGTTCGGCATCGCTTCCAGACCGAGGCCCTTGTACGAGAACAGGCCGAGCACGACCAGCGCCACCATCACCATGGTGGCAAAGACCGGATTCTGGATACTGGTTTTAGTGATCCACATGGCTTAGCCCTTCTGCGCCAGCATGGCTGCTGCTTTTGGTCCCTGCCCCGGCGCCGGCGTTGCCAGCGTGGCCGGCAGTTTCACCTGGCTGCCCGGCTTGACGGCGTCCAGCCGCGAAATGATGACATTGGCGCCCTGATCCAGCCCGCCGGTAATTTCGGCATAGCCTTCGTCCTCATTGCGCAGCCCCAGCGTGACCACTTGCGCCACCACTTTGCCGGCTTCCACCTTGTACACCACCTGACGTCCCTGTTCGGTACGCAACGCCGCCATCGGCACGATCGGGGCGACGGCGCTGCGGTCGGTGACGATGCTGCCCTTGGCGAACATGCCGCCGCGCAGCGCCGCATCGTTGTTCGGCACTGCGATATACACCAGCATCGCCCGCGAGCCGGCTTCGGTGGTCGGGTTAATCCGCGTCACCTTGCCGCTGAAGTCGCGGCCCTGGAAGCCGTCGACGCGGAAGCGCACTTCCTGCCCGACTTTGACACGCGGGATTTCGGAGGCCGGCACCTGCGCCTCCAGCGTCAACTCGGACAGGTTGACGACGGTGTACACCGGCATATCCGGCGCCAGCTTCTCGCCGGCCTGCACGTGGCGCTTGCTGACGATGCCGCTCAGCGGGGCGCGGATCACGCCATCATTTAGCGCGATGCGGGCGATCTCCACCATGGCGCTGGCCGACTTGACACTGGCGCGCGCCAGTTCGACGCTGTTCTGCGTGCTGTCGTAGGCATTCTGCGAAATGTAGTTCTGCTTGAGCAGGGCCTGACTATTGCTGGCATTCTTGCTGGCCAGCGCGAGCCGGGCCTGGGCTTCGTCCAGCATCGCCTGCTGCTGTTGCAAACGGGCGCGCAGGTCGGCCTGATCGATGCGGGCCAGTACCTGACCGGCCGTCACCGCCATGCCTTCCTGCACCGTGGTCGTTTCCACCACGCCCGAGACCTTGGACTTGATGGTGGCCGAGCTTAATGGCGCCAGCGAGCCCGACAGGGGCAGTCTGACCGCCAGCGAACGGGCGTCGATGGCCGCGACGTCGCCGCTGGCCAGCTCAAAGATCGGTGCCGCCTCTTTTTTCGGGCCGCCGGCCTGGGCCGGGGCCGGATTGGATCTGGCCTGCATCACGGTCCAGCCGCCGCCGGCCAGTCCCAGCACTATCAGGGCGATGACGGGGACGCGCCAGCGGCGGCGGCTGGTGGTAGGGAGGGACGGGGGCAGGGTCTCGATTTTCATATTGTTTTCTCTCAGTTGAGCACCGCAGACGGGTGTGCGCATCGTGTCACTTTAGAAAAAAACAAGCTGCCCTGCCACCGGAATGCGATAAAGCGTACAAACCCCGGTCTGAAATGCAGAAACGGCGGATTGGCTGCGTTGAGCCATCTCAATACCGGTACCGCATGGCGGCACAAAATGGCAGGATGCCTGCAAGGGCGAGCGGAGGCCATGGTGGGTGAACAGAATGATAACATCGATGGCGCACCCTTGTTGCGCGACCAGCCGTCGGGCGGTCCCGGCCAACAGGCCATCGATTTTGTGTCACGCATCGTGGCGGCGATCGAGCTAACGCCGATGGTCGCGGTGCTCAGCATCGACCGCAGTGGCGTGGTGTGCTACTGGAACCAGGCCAGCGCGGCGCTATACGGGATCCCGGCCGAGCAGGCACTGGGCTGCCAGCTGGAGCAACTGGTGCAGCCGGACGGCCGCGCGGACGACTACCACGCCGCCATCGCTGCGGTCTGGCACAGCGGCCAGCCCAGTCCCGCCCATGACTGGCATATGCAGACCACGGCCGGGCGCCAGCTGTGGATCTACTCAACCATGTTCCCGGTGTTCCGCGATGGGCAGTTGCAGCAGATCTTCCGCATGGATGTCGACATCACGGCGCGCAAGCGTCAGGAGCGCACCCTGCATCTGGCGGCGCAGGTGTTTGAAAGCAGCCGCGATGCCATCGTGCTGACCGACCCGCAGCAAACCGTGCTGCTGGTGAATCAGGCCTACAGCAGCGTGACCGGCTATGCGGCGGCGGAGATCGTCGGGCAGTCGCTGGCGCTGCACCGCAGCGGTATCGAGGATGAGGCACGCTACCAGCAGATCTGGGCCGAGATCGGGCAGGCCGGCCACTGGCAGGGCGAGGTCTGGGCACAACGCAAGGATGGCCAGCGTTATCCGGCCTGGCTGTCGCTGACGGCGCTGCGTGACCGCGCCGGGCACATCAGCAATTACATGGGCATTTTGTCCGATATCAGTGACCTGAAACAGTCGGAAGCGCATACCCGCCATCTGGCCGAGCACGATTTCCTGACCGATTTGCCGAACCGGGTGTTGCTGCGTGACCGTCTGAGTCTGGCCCTGACGGCGGCGCGCCGCAACCACAGCATGCTGGCCATCCTGTTCCTCGACCTGGACCGCTTCAAGCAGGTCAACGATACGCTGGGCCACCACACCGGCGACCTGTTATTGCAGGAAGTGGCGGCGCGGCTGGTGCGCTGCGTGCGCGGCGCCGACACCGTCAGCCGGCAGGGTGGTGATGAATTTGTCATCATGCTGGCCGATATCAGTGCGCCGGATCAGGCCGCGCATGTAGCCGACAGCATCCTGCAGGCGATTGCGCAGCCGGTGCTGCTGGAGCCACACCGGCTCAGCGTCAGCACCTCGATCGGCATCAGCATCTATCCGGACGACGGCAGCGATATCGATACGCTGCTGAAGAATGCTGATGTGGCGATGTACCACGCCAAGGAGAATGGCCGGAACAGCTTGCAGTTTTTCAGCCCGCAGATGAATGCCCTGATCAGCGAGCGCGCCAGCTTTGCGCAGGAATTGCGGCGCGCGCTGGAGCGGCAGGAATTCGTGCTGGAATATCAGGCCGAAATTGATATCGCCAGCGGCCAGCCGTGTGGTGCCGAAGCGCTGATACGCTGGCGCCATCCACGTCTGGGCCTGCTGCTGCCGGAGCGCTTTATCGGCGTGGCCGAAGATAACGGCTTGATGCTGCCGATCGGGCACTGGGTGCTGCAACAGGCCTGTCTGGCGGCGCGGCGCTGGCAGACGGCCGGTTATCCGCTGGTGGTGGCGGTCAACCTGTCGCCGGCGCAGTTCATGCAAAAAGATCTGGTCGATACCGTGCAGGCGGCCTTGCAACAGAGCGGGCTGGCGGCGCCGCTGCTGGAACTGGAACTGACCGAAGCGCTGATCATGAAGCAGGGCGGCGCCGCGCTGGCGACGCTGAAGGCGCTGCGCGGCCTTGGCGTGCGGCTGACCATTGACGATTTCGGCACCGGCTATTCGCGCCTTGGGCATTTGCAGGATTACCCGGTCGATAAGCTGAAGATCGACCGCTCGCTGGTGGCGGCGATCGTGGCGAACGGTGACGGCGCGCCGCGCACGGCGGCGGTCAGCGCCATCATCGCGCTGGCGCGCACGCTGCAGATGAAGGTGGTGGCGGAAGGCGTGGAAACGCCGGACCAGCTGCAGTTCTTGCGCCAGCATGGTTGTGACCTGTATCAGGGCAACTATGCGCGTCGCGCCGGCCAGCTTGATGGCTTGAGCGCAGTGCTGGGCGCCGTCGAGCCTTAGCGCTGCTGATGGCTATCGCTGTACCCCCCAGTTTTCAAGGTTTTCAGTTGATGAAAACGAGGCGCGGCCGCGACAGTACCATTCCCGGAAATGTAGCCATCTGATCCAAATGCCGTTAAGGCGCAGATCGGCTGACAAACCCCACCGGCGCAAAGCCGGGGTCAGACCCGGCGGGTCTGACCCCAGTTCTTGTCTTGGGGTGCAAGCGCACGCTACGGCACCTTAACTAAACGGCATTACCATCTGATCCATAACGTGACACAACTGAGCAAATGTCCCTGCAGAAACTGGCCTCACGGCGACCGAGCAATTAAGGTTTGCTCTGCTGTATGTCCGTCAACAGCTCCATCAGCGCACCGATTTCTACCGGCTTGACTAAGTGATGATCGAACCCAGCCTCGGCACTTTTTTGAAGGTCTTTTCCCTCGTTCCATCCGGTTAAGGCCACCAGCACCGTGTTTTGGCCATACAACTCCGCTCGAATTCTGCGGGCGGTGTCGTAACCGTTCATTCTCGGCATCCCGATATCGCACAACAAGACGTGTGGCTGAAAAGCCTGAACCGCCTGGATACCGGACTCGCCATCATACGACGTGCGCACCTCGTTCCCCATTATTTCCAGCAGCTGGCCAAGCGTGTCGGCCGCGTCCTCGTTGTCGTCCACGATCAGGATGCGCAGAGGGGCGGTGGGACGCATCATCGTCGCCACGGCGTTGCTGGGTGCCGCTTGCTGCGTCGTATCGGTCGCGATCGGCAGGCGCACGGTGAATTCAGCGCCCTGATCTTCTCCTGCGCTGTAGGCCGTGACGGTCCCGCCATGCATGTGCACCAGGCGCTTGACCAGCGCTAGCCCAATGCCCAAGCCGCCGCTCTTCTTTTCCAGAGCCCGGTCCACCTGGGTGAACATCCCGAATACCGTTGCCAGCATGGGGGCGGGGATGCCGATGCCGTCGTCGGCCACCGTCAGGATCGCCGTGGCGCCATCAATCGACAAGGACACGCGGATGTGGCCGTTTCGATGGGTGTACTTCGCAGAATTGTTCAGCAGGTTGGACAACACCTGCGCGAGCCGGACGCGGTCACCTTCGACGCACACCGGATGCTCCGGCAGGATGACGCTCAGTCGGTGTTCCTTCTGCTCGATCACGGGCTGCGTCGTCTCCAGTGCGGCGGAGATGATATCCTGCAATGGGAGCCGCTCCATGTGCAGTTCAAGCTTTCCTGTGGTCAGCCGGCTGACGTCGAGCAGGTCGTCAATCAGCCGCGTCATCTGGATCAGTTGCCGCTCCATGATGGAGCGGGCCTGCTCGATGGTGCCGGTCACGCCGACCTTCTTGATGAGTTGCAGGCCACTGCGGATCGGGGCCAAGGGGTTGCGCAGCTCGTGGGCTAAGGTCGCCAGAAACTCATCTTTCTGACGGGCTGCTTCCTGTAAGCTGGCCTCGGCAATTTTGTACTCGGTCACGTCGATACACGAGCCGATGTAGCCGTCAAACTCACCGCTGGACCTAAAGCGGGGGGCGCCATTGTCGATCAGCCAACGGAAAGTGCCATCGTGGCGCCGCAGCCGATACTCTCGCGAGAACGGGTGGCGGGCGGTGAAGGCGGCGCGATACACTTGGAAACAATGGTCGGCGTCGTCTGGGTGGATGCCGTCCGCCCACCCGTTGTCGACTTCTTGGGTCATCGAGCGGCCGGTGAAAGCCAGCCATGGCTGATTGAACCAGCAACTTAGCTGGTCCGTGCCACTGACCCAAATGAGCACAGGTGCGGCGTCGGCCACCAAGCGGAAGCGCTGTTCACTTTCCTTCAAACTGGCCTCGGCCCGCACCCGTTCCAGCGTGGCCCAGGTTCGCTCGGCAGTCTCCTCAATCAGGCTCACTTCCTGGGGCGTCCAGTCGCGCTGCTCGGCGATGTGTACGGTCATGCCCGCAACGAACCGGCCGCGTTTGAGCAGCGGCACGTCCACATGAGCCCGGACCTGAATGGTGGCGAACGCCGCCTGTTCTGCAGCGGGCCGTCCCGGCTCGGTGGTGGCGTCCGACTCGACGACCGTGCGGCCCTCAAGCAAGGCGGCAAGCAGGGCCGGACCGAATGCGGCGACGGGGTAGCGGCCGGCAAGCGGGCGCACGCCGGCGGTGTAATCCTGCTCAATGACATATTCGTCGTCGTAGATCTCGAAGTAGACCACGCGGTTCGCCTCCAGTTGCTCACCCAGCAGCCGGCTCGCCGCGGCCTGCACCTCCACCGCAGTCGAAAGTGGGCGCAAGGTTTCGTTCAACCTGATTTGAAACGCTTGCCTGTCCTCAGCCTGTCGGCGCTCGGTAATGTCACCGATGATGCCCAGCATGCGCTCGACCTTGCCTTCAACATCGCGTCGGACGATGCCCTTCGCCCAGATGTAGCGCACGGCACCATCAGCCCGACGGATGCGGCATTCAATCGCCCAGGGCGCGCCGGTCGCCACCGAATTCTGGAACGAAGCATCGACCAGCGCCCGGTCGGCCGGCACCACATGGGCTAGCAACATCTGGTAGGTCCAGGCGGGTAACAGCGTATCGTAGCCAAATATCTGGTCGTGCCGCACGGTGCGACTCATCGTGAAATCACGGAGGTTCAAGGCCCATTGGCCTAAGTCAGCGGCGATGAGGGCGAAGTCCAGCTGCTCCTGGCCCTCACGGATCTTGCGTTCTGCTTCCTTGCGCTCGGTCACGTCACGGGTCGTCCCCGCCACCGCCTCCACCTCGCCGTCGGCCCCGATCACTGGCACGAAAATATAATCGTAGTCGCGCCGCCCATTGGTGCCGTGGAACGGCACCTCGCCCCGGATCGGCTGCCGGGTCGACGTCACCAAGTCGATTTCTCGTTCGTGCATCGCTGCGTGCCATGGTTCGTAGCCGATCTCCAGAAACGTTTTCCCGATGGCGCCGTCATAGCCGCGACCCCACATGTGGATCAGGGATTCGTTGGCATACAGCACCCGGTAGTCCAGGCTGAACACGTACACGAAGTCTGGGGTGTTCATCAGTACCGCTTCGTACATCCGCCGCTGCCGTTCGGAGGCAGCAGCGAGCCGGATGATCTCCTGTTCGGCCCTATTCTGTTCAGTAATGTCGAGAAAACTGAGGACCACGCCGGCAACAGTGTCCTCAGCGGTGCGGTACGGCAAGGTGCGGGCGATGTAGCGCTGTGCTCCCGCGCTGACTTCCCGCTGTGTCGGCTGGAGCAGTGTCAGAGCGCGTTCGGCATCCGCGACCAGCTGCGGGTAGTCGATCTGGCGACTGAGATCAGACAAGGGGCTGCCCAGGTCCGCCGCAATGAGATTGAAGAGCGTCTTGGCCGAGGGGGTGTAGCGCTGGAGACGCAAATCACGGTCCAGAAAGACGGTCGCGATATCCGTTGCGGCCATCAGATTTTTCAAATCGTTGTTGGACCGTGCGAGTTGATCAAGCTTGGATTTCAGCTCGGCGTTGGCGGTGGTGAGTCCGGTATTGATTGACTGCAATTCATTTCGGATCTTCTTCAGTTCCTGGTTAGCGCAGCGTAGCTCCTGGTTCAATCCCTGCAGCGCTTCGTTACTGTTTTTCAACGCCATGTTGGATGCCCTCGTTGCCCTGATCGTGTCGCGCCAAGGCGCTTTGGTGGTCAACTCCCTGCGCGCTCGATGCGGCGCCAAGTAGTCGACACGACTTTCCATCGGCCGGCGGCATTCCATCTGCCCCGGTCTCGATCGTTTGTACGGCAATGAATTTCATCAGATTTGCTCCAAGAAACCCCGTCCTTCAGGGCGGGGAGTGAAAGGAGCTGACTGCGTAGCAGTCGTTGCCCCTTGGTTGAAATAGCTGTATATAATTACAGTATGATTTTGGTCTATCGTTACCGAGTGAAGTC
>JBGSBQ010000031.1:0-15331 GCA_041730475.1 Sphingomonadaceae bacterium | reverse complement strand
CCCTGAGTGCCGAACTGACCGCCAGCGGCGATGCGGGCTTTGGCTTCGGTTATCTGGTGGGCACCGGCAGTCCGGTGGCGGCCGTACCTGAACCGTCCAGTTGGCTGCTGCTGCTGCTGGGTACCAGTGTCATCCTGGTGCGTTGCCGTCGCGCGCGCACCCAACCCGTCGTTAGCGCAGAGGAGCTTACCGTATGAGTGCCCAAGTCGAAACCCACGCCGTCCCCAGCCGTGAACTGCCACCATTGCCACCGCGGCTAGAGGCGGCGCTGCGGGTGCCCTCCGCGGCTTGGAGCCGTACCAGCGTCAGTCTGGCCTTGTTGCTGGGCTTGTTGGTGGCGCTGGCGTTGGGCGCGCAGGCCGCGCTGGACTGGCGCCGTGGCAGTGAGCGGGCGCTGGATGTGGGCGCGGCGGGCAGCCTGTACAGCGTGCAACTGCTCAATGGTCAGATCTATTATGGCACGCTGCTGGAAGTCAAACCGGGGTATGTCAAGCTGGGGGATGTGTACTATGTGCAGTCCTATACCCAGCCCAACGGTCAGCCTGGCAACCGCGTGGTCAGCCGGCGCAAGAATGACTGGCATGGACCGGAGTGGCAGGCGCTGCCGACCGACAAGATCGTCATGCTGGAGGCGGTCGGCACGGGATCGCAGCTGGCACGCCTGATCCAGCAGGACAAGAGCGCCAGCCCGGCGCCCTGAGCCGGTCCGGGCCTAGCCCGGAAGCAGGAACTCGACACGGTTGCGGCCGTTGTGCTTGGCGCGGTACAGCGCCCGGTCAGCGGCATTGATCAGCGCGTCGATCTCCACCGCCAGCGTGGGCGGCTGGCTGGTGATGCCGATGCTGACGGTGACCCGGCGCAGCTCGCCCAGGCTACGTTCGTGCGGGATGTCCAGCTCCAGCGCACGACGCCGCAACTGCTCGCCCACCAGCATGGCCTGCTCGACGTCGGTGTCCGGCAGGATCATCGCAAATTCTTCGCCACCGTAGCGCGCCATCAGGTCGCATGGCCGCTTCAGCATGCTGGCCAGTGCGGACGCTACCTGAATCAGGCACTGGTCGCCTTTCTGGTGGCCGTAATGGTCGTTATACGCCTTGAAATGGTCGATATCGATCATCAGCAGCGACAGCGCCAGTCCGCCGCGCTTGGCGCGCCGCTGTTCCTTTTCGATGGCAACGTCGAAGTGGCGGCGGTTGGCGATGCCGGTCAGGCCGTCCGAGAAGGTTTGCGAACGTAGCACCATGGTTTGCTCGCGCAGCAGTTTTTCACGCGTGACGGCGATGCTGACATCGGTGATCTGGATCAGGCAATGACGTGCCACGCCCGGCATGTTCAGCGGCGTCACTTCGACCGCCTGCTGCAGCCGCTCGGCCACCGGCGCGCCGGCTTGGGCGTACAGCGGGAAGGGCGCCTTGTTCAGCGTCTGCGACAGCAGCGAGGGGAAGTTGTTGTACAGCGCCTGCTGCAGCGCGGCATCGACCCGATGCCCTTGCAGTTCGGAAAATACGGTGTAGAAGTCACGCCCCAGCACCACATCCCACGGCAGGCCGGTATGCCGCTCCATCCAGCTGTTCCAGACCACGATGCGGCGTTCGCTGTCGAGCACGATGGTGCCCACATTGACGGAGCACAGCACGCTTTCCAGCAGGCACAGGCGGTGCGACAGGCGTTTGGCGTCGGTATCCATGGCCTCAGGCCTGTCCCATGGCGCGCGCAATGTAGAGATTGATCTGCTCTTGCAAATCATGCAGCGCGGTGATGTCGAGGATGAAGGCAACGTAGCCGTGGATCTGGTGTTTCTCCAGCACGAAGTCGATGTGCAGCATCAGCACCACGGCGTCGGCCGGGCTGCCGTTGGCGGTCAGGATTTCATCGCTGGTGCCGACGTGGTACTGGGGCAGTGAACCTTGCAGCTCGCTCTGGAAGATGTTGGCCAGCGTGCCGACGCAGGAATTCAGGATGATGTTGCCGATCTCGCACATGGCTTCCTGCTCCATGTCGGTCAGTTCCTTCAGTGGCACCGCTTCGCCCACCATCAGGCGCACGATCTCCAGGCTTTTATCCTCCGGGAACATCAGGATGGCATCGGTATCGAACGCGCCCGCATAGCGCTGGCTGACGCCGCAGATGCGTTCCGGCAGCGCGTCGCGCCCGCCCAGCAGCCGGCCCGCCGCCGCCCGGTTCATGAAGCTGATCGAGGGCACCGACATGCGCACCGGTTCGTTGACGATGGCGCTCATCGAGGCGGCCGCCTGGCTGACGCCGATGTTGAAGATTTCGACCAGCGCGTCGTTCTCCAGCTCGTTCAGGTTGAACATGGCATCAGCCTTCCAGCGTGGCCAGCAGCTGGGCGATGCGCGCCTCGGTGATGGGTTTTTCCATGAAGCCGATACCGAGCTGGGTGGCGCGGTCGCGGGTGGCGCTCTGCACGTTGGCGGTCAGCAGCGCCAGCGGCGTGGCCGGCAGCAGCTGGCGCAGCTGTTCGGCGGCGGCAATGCCGCCCATGCCGGGCATGTTGACGTCCATCAGGATCAGGTCGGGCGCCACGCTGCGCGCCTGGGTCAGCGCTTCCTCACCGCTGCCCGCTTCGATCACCTGCCAGTCGGCATGCAGCGCATGGATGTACTGGCGCGCCATCATGCGCGAGACGCGGCTGTCATCAACGATGAGAATGGTTTTGAGGGGGCTCATCTCGTCTCTCTGGCGATCTATTGGTTGGGGTCGCGTGTGACTCATTTTGACAGAATGGCCAGCGCTGGCAAGCGAAATTGGCGCTGTCCCCATTCTGCGATACCGGCGAACAACGGTATTGTCCGCGCGCAATTTTTTCGCCCAAAACATGGGCCGGGCAGGGGGATCCGGTAAAATGGCGGCAACTTCCTACCCACTCTTTCATTTTTTTAAGCTCATCATGACCCAAGACGAACTGAAACAAGCAGTAGCCCGCGCCGCCATCGCCTACGTGGTGGACGGTGAAATCATCGGCGTTGGTACCGGTTCGACCGCCAACTTCTTCATCGACGAACTGGCCAAGATCAAGCACCGCATCAAGGGCACCGTGGCCTCGTCGGAAGCGACGGCGGCCCGTCTGGCCGGCCACGGCATCCCGGTGTTCGACCTGAATGCGGTGCCGTCGATCGCGGTCTACATCGCCGGCGCCGACGAGATCACGGCGCAGGGCGCGATGATCAAGGGCGGCGGCGCGGCCCTGACGCGCGAGAAGATCGTGGCCTCGGTGTCGCAGCAATTTGTCTGCATCGCCGACGGCTCCAAGCTGGTGGATGTGCTCGGCAAGTTCCCGCTGCCGGTGGAAGTGCTGCCGATGGCGCGCGCCGCCGTGACGCGCCAGCTGGCCGCACTGGGCGGTACGCCCAAGCTGCGCCTGAAGCCCGGTAGCGAGGAAGCGTTCGTCACCGACAACGGCGGCAACATCATCGACGTGGCCGGTCTGGCGATCACCGATCCGGTCGCGTTGGAAACCCAGATCAACCAGATCGTCGGCGTGATCGCCGTTGGCCTGTTTGCGGCACGCGGCGCCAATGTCTGCCTGCTGGGCACCGCCGACGGCGTGCGCCAGCTGAGCTTCTAAGCGACGGGCGCCGCCATGAAGCGTTCCCTGCTGCTGTTGTTGTCCTGTGCTGTGTTGCTGAGTGCCTGTGCGTGGCTGCCGTCGCAGAAGCGGGCGCAGCAGGAGGCGGCCGCGGCCGCCAGTGCGCTGGCGGCGCGTCAGCCGGCGCCGCGCACCACGGCGGCCGATGGCACGCCGCTGGTTGGCTTCGACGGGGTCGAGATCGAGAAAGTGCCGTTCCGGCCCGGCGTGTCGTCGGCCACGGTGGAAAATCTGGCCAAGCTGCAGCAATGCCGCGGTGGCCTCGGTGCTGGCTTGCTGAGTGAGCCGGGGCCGGTCGAGGTCTACCGCATGGCGTGTGATAATGGCAAGGTCTTCATGGCGCGCTGCGAGCTGCGCCAGTGTCGCGCCCTGTAACGCTGCGCGTCCCCCAACGCAACGGGGCTGGCGGCCAGTGCGATGCACCGGCGGCCAGCCCCGTTGTGGTTGGTGGCGTCTGCTTAGTCGGCCGGTGGCACGTAGCCTTGGGCGGCGTCGGCGCCGTCACCGAAGAAGTGCTTTTCCATCTGCGTGGCCAGGTATTTGCGGGCGCGCACGTCGGCCAGATTCAGGCGGTTTTCGTTGACCAGCATGGTCTGGTGCTTGAGCCATGCGGCCCAGGCTTCTTTGGACACCGATTCGTAAATCTTTTTGCCCAGTTCGCCAGGATACGGCGGGAAATCCAGGCCTTCGGCGTCTTTGTTGAGTTTGATGCAATGCACGGTGCGGGCCATCTGTGTTGCTCCTAAAGCGGTCGGTAAAACGAGAATTATAAAGACTTAATCAAAACCTGGGATTTGCGCTGCCAGTTATACATGCGCTGGCGGTCCTTCGGCAGCGCATCGACGATGGCCGGCACGAAGCCGCGCTTGATGAACCAGTGCGCGGTGCGGGTGGTTAGCACGAACAGCTTGGTGATGCCCATGGCGCGTGCGCGGTTCTCCATGTGCTTCAGGATGCGTTCGCCGTCGCCCTGCGCCTGGGCATCCGGATTGACGGTCAGGCAGGCCATTTCGGCCATCTTTTGCTCCGGGAACGGGTACAGCGCGGCGCAGCCGAAGATCACGCCATCGTGTTCGATGACGGAGAAGTAATCGATTTCGCGCTCGATCAGTTCGCGGCCGCGCTTGACCAGCGTGCCGTCCGCTTCCAGCGGTTCGATCAGCTTGATGATGCCGCCGACGTCCTCGATGCTGGCCTGACGCAGGCTTTCCAGATTTTCGTGGGCGATCATGGTGCCGACGCCGTCGTGGGTGAACAGTTCCAGCAGCGCCGAACCGTCCATCGCGAACGGCACGATGTGCGAGCGCTCGACACCGTTGTCGCAAGCCTTGATGCAGTGCTTCAGGTAGAAGGCGGTGGCATCCGGCAGGAAGCCGGCCTGCAGCACGGCTTCGGCCTGATGCGACGACAGTTCGCGGATTTCGGTGCCGCCGGCGTCCGTCATCATCGGGGTTTCGGTGATGAAGATCAGTTTATCGGCGTGCAGCGCGATGGCGGCGCGGCAGGCCACGTCTTGCATGGTCAGGTTGAATGCTTAGCCGGTCGGCGAGAAGCCCAGCGGCGACAGCAGCACCAGACCGTCCGAACCGAGGATGGAGTGGATGGTTTCGGCATCAACCTTGCGGGTCACGCCCGTCATTTCGAGGTCCACGCCGTCGATCACGCCGAGTGGGCGGGCCGTGATGAAGTTGCCAGAAATGATACGGATTGCCGCGTGCGACATCGGCGTGTTCGGCAAGCCCTGGCTAAATGCGGCCTCGATATCGAGGCGCAGTTCGCCGGCGGCTTCCTTGGCGCACTCCATGGCGGCCGGATCCGTGATGCGCACGCCGTTGTGGAAGCGGCCGGCCACGTGACGCAGGGCCAGCTGTTCGGCCACTTGCGGGCGCGAGCCGTAGACCACGGTAACGTTGATGTCGAGCGCGTGCAGCAGCGACAAATCATGGGCCAGCACCTGCAGGGCGCCGGCGGCGACCAGCTCACCGGGGAAGGCAACCACGAAGGTCTTGCCACGGAAGGCGTGGATGTAAGGCGCGACGGAACGCAGCCAGTGGACGAATTGGGTAGGGTTTTCCATTAGGCGCATTATAATTCGCTGCGCGACCTGCGCACCAAATACTCGTAAAAAACAATGTCAGAAGCTAGCAATCCGCCGAAATCCCCGTCGCCCACCCCGTCCCAGCCATCCAGCCAAGCCACGCCGGCGCCGCGCCAGCCGCAGCGGCCGGAGGCCCGGCAAGGCCAGCCGCGTCCGCAGCAGGGCGGCCAGCCGGGGCGTGGCACGCAGCCCGCAGCCGGCGCAGCCGCAGCCCCGCGCGGTCCGCGTCCCGCAGGTGCTCCAGCGCAGGGGCAGCGTGACTCACGTCCGGCAGGCGATCCAGCGCAAGCCCAGCGTGGCCCACGTCCCGCAAGTGACTCAGCACAGGCCGCACGAGGCGATGCGGCGGCGGTGCGCACTGATGGTGGCGGCGGGCGGCGCGAGCCGCGGCCGCGCCTGACGCCGGAAGAGCTGGCAGCGCGCGAGGCCGAGCGCAATTTCCGCAACCCGCTGCCGCCGCTGGTGTATCCGGAGGATTTGCCGGTATCGGGCCGGCGCCACGAAATCGCTAAGGCGCTGCAGCAGCATCAGGTCATCATCGTGTGCGGCGAGACCGGCTCCGGCAAGACCACCCAGCTGCCGAAGATCTGTCTGGAACTGGGGCGCGGCACGACTGGCCTGATCGGCCATACGCAACCACGCCGGATTGCCGCCTCGTCGACTGCCAAGCGCATTGCGCAGGAACTCGGTTCGCCCTTGGGCGAGCATGTCGGCTTCAAGGTGCGCTTTGCGGACACGCTGAGCCGCGGTGCCTCGGTCAAGCTGATGACCGACGGTATCCTGCTGGCCGAGACCCAGACCGACCCGCTGCTGAAGAACTACGACACCATCATCATCGATGAAGCGCACGAACGCAGCCTGAACATCGATTTCCTGCTGGGTTATTTGAAGCAGCTGCTGCCGCGCCGTCCCGACCTGAAGGTGATCATCACCTCGGCCACCATCGACGCCGAGCGCTTCTCGCGCCACTTCGGCACGCCGGAGCGGCCAGCACCGGTGATCGAAGTGTCGGGCCGTCTGTATCAGGTGGAAGTGCGCTACCGCCCGATCGAGAGCGACATCGTCAATCCGGCCATCGCCAACGCCGAAGGCAAGGGCCAGCGCACTGCCGCCGCGCGCGAAAAACGTGACCTGATGGACGCCGTGATCGACGCCGTCGATGAACTGGCCCGCATCGGCTCCGGCGACGTGCTGGTATTCCTGCCGGGTGAGCGCGAGATCCGCGACGCCGCCGAAGCGCTGCGCAAGCACCATCCGCCGCATGTCGAGATCCTGCCGCTGTTTGCCCGCCTGTCGGCCGAGGAGCAAGAGCGCGTCTTCAAACTGACCAATGCGCGCCGCATCGTGCTGGCCACCAACGTGGCCGAGACCTCGCTGACCGTGCCCGGCATCCGGTATGTGGTCGACGCCGGGCTGGCGCGCGTCAAGCGCTACAGCTACCGCAACAAGGTCGAGCAGCTGCAGATCGAGCCGATTGCGCAATCTGCCGCTAATCAGCGCGCCGGCCGTTGCGGCCGGGTCGCCGATGGGGTCTGTATCCGCCTGTATGAAGAGCAGGATTACCTGCAACGGCCCAAGTTCACCGAGCCGGAAATTCTGCGCTCGTCGCTGGCTTCGGTGATCCTGCGAATGAAGTCGTTGCACCTGACCGATGTCGAGACCTTCCCCTTCATCGAGCCGCCGCTGGCGCGCGCGATTGCCGACGGCTACCAGCTGCTGCAGGAGCTGGGCGCGGTCGACGAATACAACCAGCTGACGGCGCTCGGCAAAAAGCTAGCCAAGCTGCCGCTCGATCCGCGCGTTGGGCGCATGATCCTGGCCGCGCTGGATAACGTCTGTCTGGACGAAGTGCTGATCATCGCTTCCGCGCTGTCGGTGCAGGACCCGCGGGACCGGCCGATGGAGCACCAGCAGGCTGCCGACGAAGCGCACAAGAAGTTCGCCGACGAGAAGTCCGAATTCCTCAGCTACCTGAAGATCTGGCGCTGGTTTGAAAACGCCATCGAGCATAAGAAGACCAACCGCCAGCTGATGGACAACTGCCGCAGCAACTTCCTGTCGCAACTGCGGCTGCGTGAGTGGCGCGATGTGCATTCGCAGCTGCTGACCATCGTCAAGGAGCAGGGCTGGCGCATCAACGAGACCCCGGCCACTTACGAGAACCTGCATCTGGCGTTGCTGACTGGCCTGTTGGGGAATATCGGCTTCAAGTCCGAGGATGAACCGGGCGCCGGCTATCTGGGCGCGCGCGGCATCAAGTTCCACATCTGGCCCGGCTCCTCGCTGTTGAAAAAACCGGGCAAGTGGATCATGGCCGCCGAACTGGTGGATACCACCCGCCTGTATGCGCGCTGCGTGGCGCAGATCCAGCCCGAGTGGCTGGAGAAGGTGGGCGGCCATCTGCTGAAAAAATCATGGGGCGAGCCGCGCTGGGAAAAGCGCTCGGCGCAAGTCACGGCGTCGGAACGCGCTACGCTGTACGGGCTGGTGGTGTACAGCCAGCGCCGTATCAACTATGGCCTGTTCAACCCGACCGAAGCCCGCGAAATTTTCATCCGCGATGCGCTGGTCGGCGGCGACTACGAGACCCGAGCGCCATTCTTTGCGCACAACCATAAGCTGATCAAGGAGATCGAAAACCTGGAGAACAAGTCGCGCCGGCTGGACGTATTGGTGGACGATGAATTGATCGCCGCCTTCTACGACAAGCTGCTGCCGGCCGATGTGGTCAACGGTGCCGGGTTCGAAAAGTGGCACAAGGACGCTACCGCCACGGAACCGAAGCTGCTGTATCTGAACCGCGATGAACTGATGCGGCACGAGGCCGCGGGCGTGACCACCGACCTGTTCCCGAAGATGATGAGCGTGACCGGGCTGGAACTGGCGCTGACTTATCACTTCGAGCCGGGCACGGTGCGCGATGGCGTGACGATGGCGGTGCCGCTGTATGCGCTGAACCAGCTGCCACGCGAGCGTTGCGAATGGCTGGTGCCGGGCATGCTGAAGGAGAAAGTGCACCTGTTGCTGAAATCCCTGCCGCAAAAGCTGCGTCGCCATTGCGTGCCGCTGCCCGATTACGCCGCCAAGTTTTGCGAGCGGGTGCAGGATGCCGGCACCTTCGGGCGCGGCGATCTGATCGACGCCATCATTGCTGACATCCGGGCCCAGATCACGATTTCGGTGCTGACCTCCGACTTCAAACCGGAAACGCTGCCGGCGCACCACTTCATGAACTTCAAGGTCATCGACGAGCATGGCCGCCAACTGGAGATGGGCCGCAATCTGGCCACGCTGCAGGCCGAATTCGGCAGTCAGGCGCGCGAAAGCTTCCAGAAGATGGCCGAAGCCTCCGGTCCGCAGGGCGGTGTGGCTGCGCGCGCCGTCGTTCCCGCCCGAGCGGGAAGCCATGCTGCGCCAGCCGGCCAGCGGAAGTCTGCCGCCGCCACGAACAGCAGCACCAGCAGCAACATCAGCAACAACGTCAGCCTGACCAACCTGAGTGGCTGGACCTTCGGCGAACTGCCCGAACTGCTGGAAATCGCACAAGGCAAGCTGACCCTGATCGGCTTCCCGGCGCTGGTCGATAAAGGCACGCATTGCGACCTCGAAGTGTTCGACGATCCGACCGTAGCAGTGCGCACCCACCGCATCGGCCTGCGACGTCTGTTCGCGCTGCAGATGAAAGACCAGATCAAATTCATCGAAAAGAGCATCCCCGGCCTGCAGCAGATGGGCATGCAGTTCATGAGCATGGGCACGCAGGAAGAGCTGCGTGAGCAGATCATCAACAAGGCGCTGGACATCGCCTGCCTGCAGGATCCGCTGCCGACCGATGCCGCCAGCTTCAGCAAGCGCAAGGACGAAGGCAAGTCGCGGCTGGTGCTGCTGGTGAACGAGATTGCGCGCCTGCTGTCGCAGGTGCTGACCGAGTTCCATGGCTTGCCGAAGCGGCTGCAAGGTTTGCCACAGCAGGCGGCGGCTGATATGCAGCAGCAGTTGCAAGGGCTGGTCAACAAGCGCTTCCTGTCGGACAACGAGTACAGCCAGCTGGCGCATTTCCCGCGCTATCTGAAAGCGATGAACGTGCGCATCGAAAAGCTACGTGGTGATCCGGCCCGTGACACCAAGCTGATGGCTGAGTGGCAACAAGCGGCCGCGCTGTACCTGCGCTCCAGCCGCGACAAGCAGGCCGGCAAGAACACCGACCCGAAACTGGTCGAATTCCGCTGGATGCTGGAAGAGTTGCGCGTGTCGCTGTTTGCGCAGGAGCTGCGCACGCCGATGCCGGTGTCGGTCAAGCGCCTACAAAAAGTATGGGAATCGATGCAGCGCTAGCGCGCTGCCGTTACCCGAAAAGCCGTCGCTCCCGCGCGGGAATGACGGGGCGGCGACCTTTGCTGAGGTAGTCGTGCGCGCTGGCGTACCGAAAAACCAATACAGCGCCGCTGCACTTCATAAGGCGCAGATCGGCTGGCAAACCCCACGGACGCAAAGCTGGGGTCAGACCCGACGGGTCTGACCCCAGTTCTTGTCTTGGGGGGGAAGCGCGCGCTGCGGCACTTTAACTTAGCGACATTAGGGGCAGACGGGGACGCCAGTATTACGCCGGTGGGGGGAGCTTTGCTGAGGTAGTTGTGCGCGCTGGCGTACCGAAAAGCCAACGCGGCGCCGCTACACTTCATGGCAACCTAGGGAGTATCCGCCATGAAGATAAGTACCGCCGTCCGGCGCCTGATGAAGTCCATGCTGGCCACGGCGCCACCGCGTGCGCGCGTGCGCGCCAAACCCAAACCCAAGCTGAAAACCAAAACCGCCGCCAGCGTGGCGCTGCGCGCGTCGGCGCTTGGCCATCCGGGCTCCCGTACCAGCGCGCCGCGCGCGCGCACTGCGCCCCGGATCGCCCCGGCGCCCGGCAAATGGCTGGCCGCCCACCTGTCGCTGGCGGCCGGCGCCGGCGCCGCCAGTGCGCGGCGCATGAGTTACTGGCTCTACCTGCCATCCCAGCTACCGGCCGCCGTTACGCAGGACGGCATCCCCTTGCTGGTCATGCTGCACGGCTGCCACCAGACTGCCACCCAGTTCGCACAAGGCACGCGCATGAACCAGCTGGCCGAGCGCATGGGTTACGCCGTGCTGTACCCGCAGCAGCTGGTCAGCACCCAGTCGCAACGCTGCTGGAAGTGGTACGACCGCGCCACGCAGGAGGGCGGCGGTGACGCGCGCATGATCGTCGCGATCATCGACAAGGTACGCGCGCAGTATCCAATCGATGGTCGCCGCATCTACATTGGCGGCCTGTCGGCCGGCGCCGGCATGGCCAACATCATCGCCCTGAACCACCCCGAACTGATCGCCGCCGTGGGCCTGCACTCAGGCCCCGTGTTCGGTGCGGGTCATAACACGATCGGTGCGCTGGGCGTGATGCAGCATGGTGGCGGCATACGCGCAGAAGGCGCGATCCGCGAACTGCTGGCGCGCAAGCCGCAATTCCCCAACATGCCAGCTATTCTGATTCAGGGCCAGAATGACAGTGTGGTGCGGCCAATTAACCAGATCCAGCTGACCCAGCAAAGTCTGGCGCTGAATCACCTGCCGCCGCTGGCACGGCCCAAGGTGACGATCAAGGCTGGCGGACGGAATAACCCGCATCAGATCCACGATTTTTATGTGGGACGTAAATTGATGCTGCGCGTGGCGCGCATTGCGCAACTGGAGCATGCATGGAGCGGTGGCGATCCGGAGCTGGCCTACAACGCCAAGGCCGGTCCGGACGCCAGCAAGATGATGATGGACTTCTTTGCGCGCCACCAGCGCCTTCAGTAGCTACAGCAAAAAAGCAGCCGCCGCCACGGCGGTCGGCAGCAGCGCTCCGGCCAGCAGGCCGATTGCGCCGATCGACTCATCCTGAAAGCCGCGCCGCAGCAGTGAGACACCGGCCGGATTCGGCGCATTTGCAATCACGGTCAGGCCGCCGCCGGCCACCGCGCCAGCCACCAGCATGTATTGCGATTGCGGCGAAATCCCGGCGATCAGCGAGCCCAGATAGGTCAGGGCGGCGTTGTCGGTAATCGCCGTCAGCCCCAGTGCGCTAAAGAACAGCGCCACCGGTGGCAGGCTGGAGACAATCGGCTGCAACCACCATTGCTGCATCCCGCCCAGCACCACCAGCCCGGCGAGGAAGAAACCAACCAGCAGGCCCTCCTTGATGATCAGCGGATTCTGGTAACGCTCATAGGCTTGCGTGAAACCGAGGAACAGCAGGAAAATCCCGAGGAACAGCACCGGGTGGTGGCCCAGCACCACCACGGTGGCCAGAAAGGCCAGATGGATACCGCTGACCAGCAGCGGGATGCGGACGCTGTGGGCAGCGCTGTCGCTGGCCGCGGGGCGCAGGTGACGGCGCAGCAGGAAGCTGATCACGGTGGCGTTGATCAGCACCGCGACGGCCGCCTTCCAGCCGAAATGGCTGGCCATGAAGGCGCTGTCCCAGTTCCAGGTGGCCGCCACCATCAGCACCGGCGGCGCGGCGTAGGCGGTCAGCGTGCCGCCGATCGAGACGTTCACGAACAGCACCCCCAGCGCGCCATATTTCAGCCATTCCGGCATGCCGTCGCGGAACACCTGCGGCGCCAGCATCAGCGCGGCTAGCGTCATGGCGGCCGGTTCGGTGATCAGGGAGCCGGTCAGCGGCACCAGCGCCAGGCCGAACCAGACCAGTACCAGCTCGGTGCGCAGCGGCAGCCGCTGTGCCAGCGCCAGCAGCACGCGTTGCGAGATATCGAGCACCGGCCGCGAGGCCGCCACCACCATCACCACGAACACGAACAGCGGTTCGGTGTACTGGCGCGATTCCGCATACTCGATGGCCGCTTCGCCACCGCTGACAAGAGCCATCACCATGACCAGCACGAAGGCCCAGAACCCAAACACCACCTCGACCTCACCGAGCAGGTGGAACAGGCCAGCGTGGCGTGGAATGCGGTGCGACAGCAGCTCGAATGACTTGGCGGCGAAGGTATGCAACAGCGCCAAGCCGAACAGGATCGCGCCGATCAGTTGGATGGTAGTCAAAGGAGTTCCTAGCGTCTAATTATCTTATTCCCATGTTACCTCATGCGCAAGATTGTCGGATATTGATATGCCTGGAATGCTATTTCTACGCTCAGAATAAAGTGGTGTCGGATGCAAAATCGCACTTGTTAATCTGTATCCCAAAATATACAATCTTGTGACGTGCTGGCATGGTATTCGAAATCCGACAAACCGAGATATTTCGACACTGGCTTGATCATCTTAAAGATCGGATCGCCCGCGCTCGAATACAGGTGCGTATCGATCGTGCCGAAGGCGGTAATTTTGGTGACCATAAGTTGATCGGTGGTGGCATCGCGGAAATGCGCGTTGACTACGGTGCAGGCTACCGGATTTATTGCACTTGTCGAGATGCCCAGCTGGTAATCTTGCTAGCGGGCGGAGATAAATCGTCGCAGCCGCGAGATATACAGCTCGCACGTAAGTTGGCGCAGAAATTGTGAGGAAATACCATGACATTAAAGCTGACACAGTGGAACAGTGCGGACTATTTGCGAAGCAAGGAAGATATTGTTTTGTATTTCAATGCCGTCATCGAAGAGGCCGGGGATGATGTCGCCTTTATCGCCAAGGCACTGGGCAATATAGCGCGTGCATACGGGATGACGCAGCTGGCAAATGAAACCGGATTAGGGCGCGAGAGTTTGTATAAAGCGCTGTCCGAAGGCGGTAACCCGAGCCTTGCAACTATTTTGAAGGTGGTTCGCGCACTGGGTTTAAGGTTTCAGGTCGAGGTGCTGGGAAACAGTCCCGATTTCGCATGAGGTTCATGCTGCTCGCCGTACTGGCGCTGTTGTATCTGGGGTTGTTGTGGGGGCCGGCGCTGCTGGTGGCGCGCCGGCTGCAGCGGGAGCGGGCCTTGCCGATGCTGGGCTGGCTGCGCGCCATCTTGCCGGGACAGCTGGTGCTGACGGTGCTGCTGCTGGTGTTGGCCGATGCGCTGGGCCTGCGCAACCCGGCCGGCTTGCTGGCGCTGGTGACGGTAGGCGTCAGCGCGCTCGGTGCGCTGCTCATGCTGCTGCGCACTTGCGTAAAATAGCGCTATTTACCTGAACCGGAGCGGAGCCGCGATGCGCAAACAACGATTGGAATTCCCGGGTGCGCATGGCCACACGCTGGCGGCGCGGCTGGATGCGCCGGATGGCGAGGTCAAGGCCTATGCGCTGTTCGCCCACTGCTTCACCTGTAGCAAGGACACTTTCGCGGCCAGCCGCATCGCGCAAGGCCTGACCGAGCATGGCATCGCCGTGCTGCGCTTCGATTTCACCGGTCTCGGTGGCAGCGGCGGTGAGTTTGCAAACACCAATTTCTCGTCCAATCTGGCCGATCTGGTGGTGGCGGCCGATTATCTGCGCAGCCATTTCAGCGCGCCACAACTGCTGATCGGCCATAGCCTGGGCGGCGCCGCCGTACTGGGCGCGGCCGCGCAGGTGCCGGAGGCGAAGGCGGTGGTGGCGATTGCTGCGCCGAGCAATCCGGCCTATGTCACAGGCCTGTTCGAGCAACATCTGGAACAGATTGCGCAGCACGGCGAGGCTGAGGTACAGCTGGCGGGACGGCCATTCCGCATCCAGCAACAGTTTGTTGAGGACGCGGTCAGCCATGATTTGAAGGGGAAGATTGCGGCCCTGAAGCGGGCCTTGCTGGTAATGCATGCGCCGGGCGACAGCACGGTCGATATCCGCAATGCGATGGAAATTTTCACGACCGCCAAGCACCCGAAAAGTTTTATTTCCCTCGACGATGCCGACCATCTGCTGGCCAATCACGCGGATGCGACGTATGTGGCCAACCTGATCGCGATGTGGAGCGCGCGTTACCTGGGCTGATTACTCGTCGCCGAAGTCTTCGGCCAGATCTTTCCAGCCCTTGCTTGCGGCAAAGGTGCTGAATTCGTCCGGCGCTTCCAGCACCATCAGTTTGGCTTCCTGCAGCACCGGGTCGCCCGGCGTCAGCAGCGGACCTTTGTAGCCGACGCTGCGCAGCTGCGCGACGACGCCGTCGATCAGGCTTTTGTCCTTGTGCAGGCCGCTGACGGAAGCGGCAAAATCTACATACACATCAATGGCGCCATAGCCTTCGTCGAAGATACGGATCGCTTTGATGTCATGGGCACGGCCGGAGCCGTCGGTGGCCTTGAACGGGCCGCTGAGTTGGATGTCGGTGTCTTTGTTCATGGTCGCAGCATACACCAAATCAGCGGTTTTTCGCAGGCGCGCGCTTACTTCAGCGGCTGCAAGATCGCCTCCAGCCGGTCCGGCGTGCCGGGGATGCGCTCCAGCCGCGGGTAGCGCAGGCCGCCGTGGTAGTCGAGTGCAATGGTGCGGAACTGGGTGCCGCGCTTCACCGTCAGTTCGATCGGGGCGCTGCCGTTCTTGGCGCTGCTGACGGCGGCGCGCAGTACCTCGGCCTTGTAGGCGCGACCGTTGACGGCGACGATGGTGGCGCTGCCCGACAGGCCAGCTTTGAAGCCCACGCCTTCCCATTGCAGGGCTTCGATCTTGCCCTCGTGGTTGACGTTAAAGCCCAGC